>JAIOQB010000033.1 GCA_021413585.1 Planctomycetia bacterium | reverse complement strand
AGCCGCAGCCGGTCGGTGGCGGCGTCGGAGAGTCCGAACGACGGGGCGGCCTGCACGTCGCGCAGATTGGCGGTGAGCACGTCGGCCACGCGACTGCGCAGCCGCGCGGCCGATTGCCGCAGCCACTCGTTCTTCAGTTCGCCCCGAACGCCGGCCAGTGCGACGGAAGCGGCGTGCGCACGGCGAGCCACGTCGAGGCAGTATTGTTTGAGGTCAGGTTGTTGAGCGATGGCCATGGCGGAAAGTTTTTGATGTCGTATTGAATCACTAGCCCGACGCGCAAGTTTGGATGTTGCGCAATTTTGTCGCACTATTTCCCGAAGTAAACGCGAATTTCATCAAAAACAAAGCACTGGAAAATGGTGCATGGGTTGAATGACTCGCGTTTTTCTCGGGAAATCCAAACATTCTTGTCCAAAAATAGCGCAACATCAAAACGCGCAAGCGAGGGGGCAAGGCTCTCCGTCCCTCACTGCAAGTATCGGCCAATTGCAGGGTTAAGTCAACGTCGTTGTTTTCCGGAGATTGTTTTCCGCAAAGCTTTTCCCCAACATAGACGTGCCAGCAGTCGGCCCAATACAAGGGCGCTGAGAAAACCCGATGTAGCGCCAATGATCGTAGCGACGGCCCACCACATGATGAAATACATTGAGACGTCACGCGAGGGAGGACGACTTTTTCCACTGCCTCCAAAGATCATTTGGGCAAGGGCGGCTCCAATAATGGCGTAGACAAGTGGAACAATGATGCCGACCGTGACGCCATATTGAACTCCCACGATCGACAGCACCATCACGACAGTTCGCCGCATGCCGCCACGCGCCAAGCCAGTCCATAGTCCGCCGATCCCGCCCAGGATTGTCCCTCCGGACACGCCAAAGATTCCACCTAACTTCGCAAGGCCGGCAATCAGGCTGACATTAATTTTGGAAGCGGAGTGCATGGACAACTCATGCGCCAATCCCAAGACCGTTCCGCCTACTGCTCCGAATATTCCCCCTACCACTGCCCCGGCCAGCAACCCCAGCGGGATCATCACTAACGGCTTCCGCCCGCGGCGCATCTCTGGCGGCAACTTCGCTGCCGCCACAGCCACTTGGTTCTTGCCACGCGGACTTTGATAGGGATTGTCCGCCGTCATTGCTTCACTCGCTTCGCGCCAGAGCTTTCTCCCCAGCACGCTGCCGCCAGTCGCCGGCTGAACAACCAGCCGCCGAGCAGGCCGGCGACCGCACCGATCAGCGCGCCGATGGGGGCCCACAGCGTGGCGGTCAGGGCATACCCGGACGCTGGCAGTCCACCGCGGTTGTACACGACGGCGCCGCCGGCCCATCCAATCACAGAGCCATAGAGCAACGACACGATCGCCACGGTCCAGACGAATCGGCGGCGGATGCCGGCCCGCGACGTGCCGGCCCACAGTCCGGCAACCACTCCCCATACGCCACCGCCGCCGGCCCCGAAAAATCCGCCGAGGAAGCCGCAGACCATGGGGAGTTCTCCATCGAGCACGGCCTGCGAGTGTCCCAACGTGAGAAAGGCCCCGGCCAACACCGCCGCGCCGCAGGCCCCGGTGATTCCTCCCGCCGCACTCCCCAGCAACAGGCCCAGCGACGCCATGGCGAGCGGCCCCCGCCCGCGACGCTCGGCAGCGGGGACGTCGGACGAATCCGCGAGGTCAAGATCGGAACTCGACGGGCTTTGGTAAGGGTTTTCGGTCATAGGTAATAGTCGCGCGGCTGTGCCGGCCCCCAGCTTCGTTTCGCAAGGATTGCCCCGAGCAACCAGCCCCCCATGCCTCCGGCGAATGTCCCCATACCAATGCAAATAGTATAGAGAATCGCGTACCACCCGACGCGGCGGTAAATGGACTGCCCCAGAGACGATGCGGTGACGTTTCCTTGCATGAGTCCGAAGAGGGCGCCATAGATGGCCGCCCCCGCCGCCACGCCGACGACGTAATAGCGGCGCAGCGCGTCGCCCGACATGCCCGCTTTGATTCCGGCGCCGGTTCCCCATACCGAGCCGCCGAACGCGCCATACAGCCCTCCGAAAATCCCGTCGGCGAGCAAATACATCAACGGATCCTCCGCCCCGTACACCATCACGACCACGAACCCCGTCAGGATGGCGCCGCCCGCGCCAAAGCTGCCGCCGATGAGAATCCCCAAACGTGTTCCCGCCGCCGTCAACGCCCGCGGCCCCTTGCCGCGCCGCTCGTTGAGCAGAACATCGGCCGGCTTGTCTTCGCTTAGCGGGCTTTGGTAGGGATTGTCGGTCATTCGCTGCTCACTTGCCGGCCGCTGCGGCCCCAGCAGATGTTGGCCAACAGCACTCCTAGCACTCGACCCACGAGCACACCGAGCAGTGCGCCGGCGAACAGGCCCACGATGGACCAACTGGCGTTAGGCGGCGCCCCGTTCCAGGCGCCCGACGGTTGATTTGTAGTGATCAGAATGGCGTCCAGCCCCAGGCATCCACCCACCGCGGCGGCTGCCGACGTGGCCCCCATTACGAACTTTGGCCGAGAGCCCGACCGGAAGAGTGCAGCCGCCATGCCGAGCGCACCCCCGAGCATCCCGCCCGCGACGCTACCGACATAGCCTCCCCCCATGGTCCAATACACAATAAATAACGACGCGTTGTGACCGATCGTCGGGAAGTCCGCCAACGACGGATAGATTTGGACGTAAACGATGCCGACGATACAACCGCCAAAGCACCCTGTCAGCGCGGCCACCATCGCGCCCAGCAGAACCCCAATCGGCGCCATCAACAGCGGACTCCGCCCGCGGCGGTTATCGGCGAGTGCGTCTGCGGTGGTTGGTGCTGCTCCGCCTAACTCCGGACTGAGCGGGCTTTGGTACGGATTCTCGCTCATTTGAACGCGGCCCACCGATCCACGCGGCCCCAGCAGAGGTTGGCCAAGAGTGTGCCTAACAACCAGCCGCCGCAGAAGCCGGCTGCAGCGCCGATCGCCCCGCCGATCGCCAGCCAGGCAATCGCGGCGAGTTGGCCGCCGCTTCCGGCCAGACTGGGATTTGAATTCCCGACCATCCGTCCCCCCAGCATTCCCACGGTGCCGCCGATCAACGCTGCGCTCCGAGTTGCCGTACGAATCAGTCGTTGCCGCATCCGCGCCCGGCAAACGCCGGCGATCGCTCCTAGGATGACTCCCAGCAAAACGCCTGCACAACCTCCCAGCACAAAGCCGAACACGCTGCCGAAGGCCACAAAATCCACGGCAAGTCGATCATGGCCGGCGTAGATCAAGCCTAGGAGTGCCGCACCGGACGCGCCGGCGAACGCTCCGGACACCGGCCCGAGCACCAAGCCCATTGGGACCATCAACAGCGGCCCACGCCCTGGACGCTCGCCGTCGGCCGCGCTGGCCGGCATTGCGGGGGTGGGTGCGGGGCGCGAGGGGCTGTGTTGGGAATTGTCGGGCATGCAATTGTTCAATTGTACCCCTCACGCTCCGCGAGAGAATTGGCATCACGTTTCAGCTAGATGGGCACTTTACGCTTGTCACTCAACCTGTGCCGCTTGCCCGTCTAAGCCGCCGGTGGCGGCGAAGAGCAGCAGGGCTTCGCGCACGGGGCGGACGTCGTGGACGCGGAGGATTTGCACGCCTTGTTGCGCGAGCGAGAGCGACACGCCGATCGTGCCAGCGGTGCGGTCGGCTTCTTTGTCTCCTAGCACCTTGCCGATGAAACCTTTGCGGGAATGGCCCACCAGCAGCGGCCGGCCCAGGGTGTGCAGTTGCCAGCAGTTGGCCAGTAGCGTCAGGTTGTGTTGGTGGGTTTTGCCAAAGCCAATGCCCGGGTCGATAACGATCCGCGCCGGATCGATGCCGGCGGCCGTGAGCGCGACGAGGCGCTCGGCCAGGTAGCGTTTGATATCCTCGACGACGTTGTCGTACGTCGGCGCGTCTTGCATCGTTTGCGGGTTGCCTTGCATGTGCATCACGCAGACACTGGCGGACGAGTCGCGCACGACCTGGACCATCGCCGGATCGGCCAGGCCGGTGATGTCGTTGACGATCTCCGCGCCGGCATCCAGGCAGGCGCGGGCGACGGCCGGCTTGGAGGTGTCGATCGAAACGGGGACCGAGGTCCGCCGGACTACCTGTTCGATCACGGTCCGCACGCGGCGGAGTTCTTCGGCCTCGTCGACCGGTTGGGAATAGGGACGGGTGCTTTCGCCGCCGATGTCAATCAGATCGGCCCCATCGTCAATCAGCCGCAATGCTCGGTCGACGGCCGCTTGTGGATCGAAGAACTTGCCGCCGTCGGAGAAGCTGTCGGGGGTGACGTTGACGATGCCCATTAGCAGGGGGCGAGGGCCAATGGCAAGTGAGCGGGTGCGGAGGTGCCAGGTGGTAGATACTGCAAGACGGGCACTGCTGGGCAAGCCAGCAGTGGCACCCTCGGGCGTGGCACTTTGATGTTCTTCGCGCTGTCGGCTCATGCCGTGCAGCTTACCACGGCATTTCCATCTGCGAAACGATCTGGGCGGCCAGGCGGTTGATCATTTCCTGCTGGTTGGTGGCCACCGATTGGCCCGTTTCGGCCACGAGGCTGTTGCTGCCGGTGATCTCGAAATAGCCGTCCGGGATCGGCACGGTCACCGGGTTGGCAATCTGCTCGCCGCGGTTCGTGGTCCACGAGACTTTTACCCTCATGGTCCCTTCCATCTGGCGGGCATTGTCGTTGACATCCTCGACCAGGATGCGGCGATCTTCCGACGTGATCCGGCCGCGGAGGATGCTGTCGGCCTGGTTGGCCCCGGCCACTTTATACGGCGTGCGCAGCTCGATCTGCTTGACCACCGCCTCGGTCAGCCGCTCGCCCAAGTCGCGGCGCAGGCTGTCGGACTCGAAGATCGGCACGTAGACGTAGCGGACGTTCTGCGGGAAGAGAGAGCGGTTGCCGAACTGATAGCCGGCGCAGCCGCCGAGGAACGGAATGACCAATGACCAAATTCCAATGACCAACGAGAGCGCGGCCAAAGTTCGCTTTAGGGTTCGACCGCGATCCGACGCCCGATGCGCGGAACACTCCTTTTTGGAAATTGGAATTTGGTCATTGGTCATTATGAAGTCACTTTCGCGCCAACGCCCCGAGCAATGCCTGAACCGGCCCCACTACCGCTGCACGGTCCCGCCCCCCGTCGCCGCCGGGTCTTTAATCGCCAGGCGCTTGGGATCCTTCGGCTCGGGGATCAGGCCGGAGATCCAGGTGAGCCGCGGGGCGGGGTCGGATGGTTTGTCGCCGATCGCGGCCAGCCGTTCGCCGGCGGCCGTGGCTACCTTGGTGTTGGCGTATTCCTTCATCATCTGCCGGTAGTACATCCGGGCGGCGCCGTAGTATTCGTGGGCTTCGTAGTATTGGGCCGCCTGCCAGTCGCGCTCGGCGCGGGCGGTGGCGATCTTCTCCTTGAGTTCCAGCAACCGCTGCCGCTCGTCGGGAGGAGTCTGGACGAACTGCTTGAGCGTCTGATCGATCAACTCGGCCGCGCCTTTGAGCGGCGCCGAATCGTAGTCGGGGCCCTGGTAGATGTGCAGTTTGGACTGAATACCCAGCAGGTGCGCTTCGTACTGGTGCGGGCTCTTGGGATACTCGCGCCGCAGCAGCGTGTAGTGGTAATCGGCATCGGTATAGTTGTGCCGCAGGTAGTACGAGTTGGCTGTGGCCATCACGCTGTCGTCGGCTAGCGGGCCGGTGGGGTCGTTGAGCCGCACTTTTTCCATCGCTTTGATGGCATAGCCCAGCGTGTCGAGTCGGGGCCGCGTCTTGTCGTTGAAATTGGGCTGCAGCGTCGCTTCGGGTTTGAAGTCGTAGAGTTGGAACCAGTACTGGCCGATCACGTACTCGCGGGCCACCGCCCGTTCGAGATGCCGCGAGCGCTTGTACTTCGTCAGCAGCACCTCGTAAGCGTTGAACGCCAGCGGGTACTCGGTGGCGAAGAACAAGCTTTCCGCACGCATGAACATGGCGTCTTCTTCGAGCAGCGAGTCGGGCCACAGGCCGGCCGCCGCGCCGAAGGCCACCGCCGCCTCGTCGTATTTCTTGGCCTGGAACGCCTGGTCTCCCTGCATCTGCAGCGCGCGGGCTTTCGACTCGGACTTCTCCTTCTTCATCCAGGGGAACATCTTGCTCGTCAACGTGGCGTCGTCGGAGGAGGGATTCGGGTTGCCGGTGATCCGCTCCCACCAGGTGAGCTTGTTGAGATCGACGTCGCCGCTGGAGGGGGCCGTCCCCTTGGCGCGGGCCACCGGGTCGTAGCCGCCGCCGACGGGGGACGAACCCGAGTTGTCGGCCGGCTCGTTGTACGAAACCTGCGCCACGCCCGTGTCGGGACGCAGATGTCCCGCGGGATCGAAGTAGCCGTTGACGCCGGCGATCTGAAATCCGCGGCCGGGGACCCAGCGGGCCAGGTGCTGGTTGTCGCGCCACCACTGCGCCTGCTCGGGCGTGAGGTCGGCGGCGGGCTCGGTGGGCGTCAGCGCTGCAGGGCCCTCGGCAGCGGCCTTGCCGCCAGGGGACAAGCTATTGGTTAGTGCGGGATTGACCGAAGTACCGTCGCCAGTACGCGACCCCTTGCCGGCGGTCTTGCGCATAATGGGATCATCCGGGAAGCCACCTGGCCCGGAACCGTAACAGGCGACTTCCGCGGGGGTAAGGGGTGGCGCTGGGGACTGCTTGCCACCCCAGGGGCTGGCGCAGCCAACAACATTAAGGCTCAACACCAACACCAGCGCGCCAAGCAGCGACCGATAGTGGGTACGACCTCGCGTTGCCAACATGAAGTGCTGCATGGTCAGGCTGTTCGTCAGAATGAAAGGGAAATCAATGACCAATGAACAAGATTCCAATCTCCAATAAAAAGGAAGCCGCGGATATTGGAGATTGGAATTTGGTGATTGGTCATTCAAAAATTGTCACTGCCCCAAAAAGCCCAGGTAATCGTGCATCTGCGGGCGGTGGCCCAGCAGGTGGCTCAGGTAGTTGTTCAGCACGCCGCGCAATTCGGCGCGGGTTTTCTTTTCTAGTTGCATTGTCTTCCAGCGGGCAGCGTCGGGGACAGCATCGGGTGTATGGTCGGGTTCGGCATAGGTCGACATCGCCTCGATCGCCGCGGCGCTGAGTGATATGACGTTTCTCTTTCCGCCGCGACAGCGAGGGCACAACACGCCGCCGGCCAATGCACTGAACGCCACCCGCCCCGCCGCCGGCACCGGCGTGGCGCACTCGACGCAGGCGCTGAGCAGCGGCAAGTGGCCGAGCAGCCGCAGCGCCATCCATTCAAAACGCAGCACGATGGCCGCCACCGGCAACCGCACCTGGGCCAATTCGACCAGCGTGGCGTCGGCGAGGTCAAACAATTCGGGATGAGGATCATATTCGTCCGTCAGGCTCAACAGCAACTCGGCCACGTAATACCCTGCGTACAGCCGCGCGAGATCGCCGTGCGGCGGCCGGAATCGGCGCTCCAGGCGAGCTTCGGTCAGCAGGTCGAGTCCTCCGGACGTTTTGCGGAGGAACAGTATTCGACAGACCGTGAGAAGGTCAAGGGCAGAGTCGAAAGGCGCCTTGGGCCGCCGCGCCCCCTTCGCTAGCGCGCTGATCCGCCCAAACTCGCGCGTCCAGAGCGTCAGCACATAGCTGGTTTCGCTGAACTCGACTGCTCGCAATACTAGCGCGGTGGCTTTTTCAGCGGACATGACAGGAGAGCCAGGCAATCATTGACAGCGGCGATAGCGGGGCGGGGTGGCGATGCGGCGCCAGTCAGGAAATGGATTCTAATGACCAATGACCAAATCCCAATGACCAATAAGCACTGCGCCTCCTGCTCACTGCTCAAAGCTCACCGCCCGCCTCAAACCGTCTCGCCGCGCGTGGCCGGCACGATGATCCGCACTTTGTCGACGCGGCGGCGCGTCGCTTCAAGCACTTGGATCCGGATGCCGTTGTAGACGACTTCCTCGCCGGGGTTCGGAATCCGCCCCAGTTCATGGAACACGAACCCGCCGATCGTGGCGAACTCTTCCTCCTCGGGCAGCGACAAGCCCAGCCGGGCGTTGATGTCGTCCAGGTGAACGCGGGCCGACATTTCGCTCGTTTGTTCGTCGATGGTCTTGATGTCCTCGACGATGTCTTCGTCGTATTCATCGGCGATGTCGCCCACGATCTCCTCCAGCACGTCTTCGATCGTCACCAGCCCTGAGACCCCGCCGTATTCATCCAACACCACGGCGATGTGGTTTCGCGTCCGCTTGAACTCCTGCAACAGGTCATCCACGCGCTTCGTTTCCGGCACAAAGTGCGGGCGGCGCAGAATGGAACTGAACTCGGGCAACGGGCGGTCGGCCGCGCGGGCCAGCACGGCCAGCAGATCCTTGGCGTTGAGGATGCCCATGACGTTGTCGCGCGTTTTATCGTACACCGGGATCCGGGTGTGGCCGCTTTCGATGACGAAGTCGATGATCTCGGTCCATGACATGCCCAGGCGGATCATCATGATGTCGGTCCGTGGCGTCATGACCTTGCCGACGTCCAGATCGGGCAGGTTCATCACCTTTTGGATCATGTCGCGGGCGTCTTCCTCCAGCACCCCTTCGCGATGCCCTTCGGTGACGATGGTGCGAATCTCCTCGCCGATCAGGTCTTCGCTGGGCACTTCTGGCGTGCGGCCCGCCATGCGGTAGAGCAGCGTATCGACCACGCGGGCGGCCAGCACCAGCGGCCACAGCAGCACGCTGATCCAGCGCCACAGCCGCCAGGTGCGATACAGAAACGGCGCCGCCCAGAGACGCACGACCGACGAGGGAATCCAGACGCGCCCCGCCCACAGCGCCGCGGCCGCTCCGGCAGTGGCCAGCGCCAGCCGGCCCCAGTTGGGCTCCGCGCCGCGCCCCCATTGCAGATAAGCCCAAAAGCCCGCGCAGGCGACGAACACGGCGGTGGCCGCCACGTCCAGACAATCGACCGCGACGGCGACGTTGTCGTAGTGCCGCAGGATTTCCGACTGGCGGAGCGTGGAGCCCCGCTTGCGGCAGATTTCCTCCAACTCGGTGCGCGAAAATTCGCGCAAAGAACGAGCCCCCATCGCCGCCAACGAAGTGGCCAGCAAGCTCGCCAAACCCAGCCAGAATAATAGCTCAATCGTCACGCGGGTTTCCCTTGGGTACCATTTTGGTTAACTGCTACAGAGACGGTCGAATGACCAATCACCAAATTTCAATCTCCAATAAACCTGTGCAGCACCATTATTGGAGATTGGAATCTTGGTCATTGGTCATTTACTTCCTCCTCCACCGCCTCTTCATCCCACGGCGGATTCAGGCCGAAGCCGGCCAGCACTTCCCTTTCGCGCTGTCGCATGGCGGCGGCGTCGGAGGGGGTTTTGTCGTTGTAGCCCACCAGGTGCAGGGCGCCGTGGACGATGTATAGCAGCAGCTCGTCCGCCGCGGGCCAGCCGTAGTCGGCCGCTTCGCGCTGGGCCGTCTCGGCGCTCACGGCGATCTGTCCTTCGACTGCCGTGGCAGAGCGGTGCATGGTAAAGCTCAGCACGTCGGTGGCATAGTCATGATTGAGGAACTGCCGGTTCATCTGCTGGATGGCCCCGTCGTCGATCACGGCAATGCCGACTTGCGCCGATTTGAGCCCCGCCTCGGCCATGATCTCACTCACCGCGGCGCGAATCCGATCGCGGTCGACTTCGACCACAGTCGAATCGAGGCGGATCGAGATTTTCCAGGGGCTGGGTGCGTTCATCAGGCTTGCGTTATTCCAGTGCGACGTTCAACTAACGCCTGCCTTGCGGAACCTATGGGACGTTTTCAACCGCCTCATAACATATCAAGTAAGACTGGTTGCCCGATTCCCCTTTTCTTGTCGCTTGGCAACCCGTCGAGTCTTTAAATAGTAATAAGTGACCGTAGCTGTGAATGAGAACGGGATAAGTGATAGCGACAGGAAGGGAAAGTCAATTTCTATTCCCTGAAAGCCCCCAGAAAAAGCATAATTTAGCGTCAAGGCCCATGTACCTATACCGCAGCCCAGTGGAAAGGCTATGAGCCAACCAATCCATAGCAAAATGAAACGCATTGCGAATTGAATCCTGTAACAACCCCATTAGATAGAAGGCCAGTAAATCCTCTGGGGCGTTGCCCCAGTCACCCACTCCTGAATCAAATCGTTCCTACTTAAGCCGTCAGCGGCTCGGGGTACTTCACGCGGCCGTGGTACACGGCGGTCAGCGACTTCACCAGGCTCTCCTGCACGGTGTGGACTTCCTGCAGCGTCAGGCCGCAGTCGTCGAATTGGCCGTCGAGCAGCCGGTTCATCGTCAACTGCTGCACGAGGTTCTCGATCCGCGACGGCGTGGGCTCGACCAGCACCCGGCTGGCACTTTCCACCGCGTCGGCCAGCATCAGGATGCCCGCCTCTTTGCTCAGCGGTTTTGGGCCAGGGTAGCGGAACGCGTTTTCATCGACCTCTTGCGCATCGGGATTTTCGCCGCTTTGCTGGCTGGCGCGGCGGAAGAAGTATTCCACCAGCGTCGTGCCGTGGTGCTGTTGAATGAAGTCGATGATCGGCCGGGGCAGGTGATGCTGCCGCGCCAGGTCGGCCCCGTCCTTGACGTGGGCGATGATAATCAGCGTGCTCATCGCCGGCACCAGCGACTCGTGGCGGTTGTCACCCTTGGACTGGTTCTCGGCAAAATACTCGGGCTTGAGAATCTTGCCGATGTCGTGAAAGTACGCCCCCACGCGGGTGAGCAGCCCTTGAGCGCCGATCCGCTCGGCGGCCGCTTCCGCCATCGACGCAACGTTGATCGAGTGGTTGTATGTGCCGGGTGCCCGCCGCACGAGTTCCTGCAGCAGCGGATGGGCCACGTCGCCCAGTTCCAGCAAGCTGATCTCAGTCAGCACGCCAAAAATATGTTCGATGAACGGCAGCAGCCCCGTCATGGCAAACCCGGCCGTCACGCCCCAGATCCACGCCAGCCCGGCCATTTGCAACAGTGGGCGGCCCGGCGTCTGGCCGTCGACCACCGCCACGCCGATCGTGGTGAGCATCCCCACGAAGCCCGCGATAACGCCGACATTGACCAGCTTCATCCGGCTGCGAATCCGCCGCAGCAGCAGGATGCTCGTCGCGCCAGCCGCCATCAGCGTGACGAACGTCGCCAGCCCGTGCCCTAGCGACAACACCACCACCAGTCCCACCGCCGCCAGCAGCAGTAGCGCCAGTTCTTGGTGATAGGCAATCGCCACCGTCATGCCGAACAGCAGCAGCGGCACCATCTCGGCTCGCTGCGTGTCGAGCCAGTAGCATAGCGACACGGTCAACACGCACAGCGCCAGCAATCCGCCGAAGCGGCGGGCATCGGCCAGCACACCCGGGTAGCGATAGTAGAGAAAGAATCCGCACAGCGTGTAGAGTGCCAGGTACATCCCCAACACGGCCAGCGTGCGCTCTAGCATCTCGACAGCCGATAACTGACTGACGCGTGCTTGCTGCTCTTTAACGAGCAGACCCATTTCCAGCGGCGTGAGCGGCTTGCCCGCCTCGACCAGCTTCTCGCCCAGCTTGTACTGCTTGTCGTGTTCCTCGGGCTTGATATCGCGAGCCGCCGCTTCCCACCGCTCATCGGTTTTCTTCTGGTCCGGCTCGAGCGTCGGTTTGAGTTGGTGCTCGATCCAGGCGTAGGTTCGATCGGCCAGTGCCGGATCGACCGCCAGCAAACCCTCGCCCACCTTGGGAGGCTGGTAATCGAGCGTGGTGGCGCTGGGCAACTCGCGCTCGAAGTAAGCGTAGATGCGGGCCGCCAACTCGGGCGATTTGAGTTCATGCTCCAACGCGGCGCGGAGCTTGGGCCCCACGTCGGTGAGCCGCACCGTGGAGACTTTAACCGTCTGCGGGGCCGTGTCTTTACTGGACGAATAGACGAGGATCTCGTCCTGGTTCCCTTCGGCCGCTTCGTCGGGCCCCTTGAGGCGAACCAAGAGTCCACTCTTTTCGTAATCCCCCAGCACCTTGGCCACGCCGACCTTCAGCGCCTCGCGGGCTGGAGCGGCGGCCAAGGCGTCGCGAAACTTCTCGAACTGCTTGCGCTGCTCGTCGGCCGACGGCAGCGGCGTATCGTCCGTCGGCTTGGGGAGAAAATCTCGCCACAGCTTGGCCGTGGCTTCGTCGAACGTGGCGGACTGCTGAAGCGTGGCGATGTTTTCCAACAGCCGCGTTTGCAGCTTGTCCAGCGGCTCGGGATTGAGCACATACGCTTGCTTCGCTTGCCGGCGAGTTTGCTCATACACTTCCGCTTGCAGCGGCTTGAGTTCGCGGCGCAGGTTGGCCAGCAAGTTCGGCTTGACGTCGGCGATCCGCACTTCTTCCACCGCCACCGGTTTCTGGGCGGTAGGATCTTTATCCGAGTAAACGATGATCTCGGCCCGGTTTTGCTCGTGCCCACTGTCGGGGAGCTTGTCGAGCAGCCCGCGTTCTTCCAGATCGGCCAGGGCCTTTTTCACCGCCTCGCCGTATTTCAATCGCCACTCGCCGGCCAGCGCGGCGCGGAAGCTTTCGAACTGCTGGCGGCGGACCGCCTCGCGCTTGGCCGCTTCGGTCGGCGGCAGCGGCGACATCGCTTCGGCTTCGGAAAGTTGGAACTCGCGCCACACTTGCTGCACGTGGGGGTCGAACTTCTTGGCTTCGGTCAGCTCGGCGATT
>JAIOQB010000269.1 GCA_021413585.1 Planctomycetia bacterium | reverse complement strand
CAACTATTTCGAGTTGGGCCGGACGGAGCAGATGCGGGCCCTGGGGCAATCCTACCGCGAGTTCGAAGCCGCCGGCCTGATGCTGGTGGTCAAGGAGATGCGCTGCGAATACCTGCTGCCGGTGAGCTACGACGATCTGCTGCGACTGCGGACCATCGTTGCCCGAGCCACCGGCGCCCGGTTGGAGCATCGTTATGAACTCTATCGGGGCGAAGACCTGGTCGCCCGCGGAGAGAGTACGTTGGCGTGCGTGGATGCCACCGGGCGGGTGCGGCGGTTGCCGGAGTGGCTGCGAGAATAAAAAGGGTGACCGCAAAGCGCGGATTTGAGTCGCAAGGCCACCCGGGAGGAAATGAAGCGACGGCATGGTGATGGAAAATCGCTTCCAATCCTTTTACTTTCGGCCTCGCTTCGCCGTGGTGACAATCGCATCCACAATGCTTGTAAATTTGACCAAAGTATTGAAGTGTGCGACTATGCAATCCACAAACCCTTGGGATTCGTCCTCCATCAAAAGCCGGAGGATTTCTTCTCTTGATTCAATAGGGCACCCTATTCCTCCGCCCGACTTGTCTGACCAAAACTCCCATCGAACGGCTTCTTCCTTGCCAAGCAACGTCGCGGCGGTTTTCTTTAGGTCCGATTTCACTCGATGCGCTTCGTTGCAAAAAATCCATACCCATTTATGCGGCGATCCTGACTGCGCGGACGTTAAGTTTTCCAACCGCAAGTCTTCTACGTAAAAACCCGTTGGCCAATTATTGCCTCCTTTGGGCCACGTAGCCTTTCCAATCGCCACGCCACCATAGTATGAAGCGACTCGTCTCTTGGAGTGATTCAAATTGGGATATTGTTTTTCCAACTCTTCCAGCACTTGATCGAGCTTTGACTTGTATTTGATGCGAATTTGCTTCACAGCGTTCTCAACCAACTGCGCATCTGACCATTGCTCAAGAAGAAATCGCTCTGGTTGATTAAAGGTCGGCATTTTCGGCCTCAACTTCCGCGCGGTCTAAAACGCCCAACTTCCGAACGGCCCTGGCGTAATGGCGGGCAAATACCGTTACTTCCGCCGGTTCAGCTTCCAACGCGAACCTTTCCAATACGTTTGCAATCCTTACCCACCCGATTGAGCGAAACCTGTTGTTTGTGGCCTTGCCCCAATTAAGAGTTAAGAATATTCCGTGACAATTAGATTTTGGAACCGCCAATTCGATTCGTCTGGTCTCTAAGTCTCTCGCTTCACGGTCGGTTTGGGCTTGATCGGTGGCTTCCCCAGCCTCTGAAGCGTGTATTTTGTTCTCGACATGGATGAGAAATTGTCCACGCGCTGCAATCTCAAGGTCAATCCTGGACTCATCTCCGGAATATTCGCGACGAACCCAATATTCTGGCTCGTCAGCGTAGGCCAATACGCATTTCCTCGAAGACGTTTGCAGCTCGCCGGCGATTTCTTCGAGGAACAGTCTAAAGCCAAGATTTCCTTGCGCGTGTGTTCCAATCTCGATCCGTCGATCTAGCAGCCAGGCAAGTAGTCTCGAATGGCAAACTTCGTTGCAGTCAAGACCCATGATTTCGAGAAGATTGAAGTCTTCGGCGGTCTTTCGTTGTGCTTCTGCCCACTCATTGCGCACCTTCAGAAATCGCGGCAGAATGCCCTTTACGACGTTTGTCAATCGTGCCGACTCGGCTTCATAGATCGAAGTGTGCCCCTTAAGTAGGAGATTGAATCGACGAATCAATTCGCTTGGATCGGCCATTTGCCCTACCGTTCCCCTTGGACTAAATCCGTTTGATCAATGGGCGCTAAGGGACTCGAACCCCTGACCCTCTCGGTGTAAACGAGATGCTCTAACCAACTGAGCTAAGCGCCCGAAACAACTCCTTCACTTATTCTAGCCTCACGGCTGATACAACAAAAACCGCGTCACCACCTCTCCATTCCGCACTATCAAAAAGTACGCCGAGCCGTGCGTCACCTCAGGGTGGCTGGCGGGGCCAGTTTCCAGCCAGAGGGAGTCGCCGGGGAGGATCGAATCGTGGAACTCTCGCCACCGCTGCGCCGCGGCGTGTTCGCCTTGATCCTTTCCTTTGCCGAACGCCGTCGACAGGTGGTCGAGGAATTCGGCCAGCTTCAGCGACTCGCGTTCATAGTCCTCCAGCGAAATCGACTCGCAGCGCCAGGGCTCAATCGGAAACAGTTCCATCGAGGGTTGCTCGGTGATCGTCAATCGTCCAGCGCCGGGCGCGAAAAATCGCGTTGGCCGCTGGAATGGATCGTAGCCCGCTGGTCGCACCAGTGTCAACGATGCTACCGCGGCGTGATACTGCCGCCGGTTCTCACGGGGCGTAGTGGCCCATGCGATCGATCCGTATAATGTCGGCTGCAAGCAACAGCCGCGATAAAACGGACACTACACGCCTTGATCTCACTGGCCCAGACACTGTTGCTCTCCGCGCACCTGCTGTGCGTCGACGTGGCGATGGTCGGCCCGTTGGTGGCCCTGCTGCTGGCCAGCCGGCAGCGCCGCCTGGCGGGCGAGGCTCCCGGCGAGATGCACGCCTCCGATACCACCATCGGCGACGCCGGGCGGTGGCTGATGCACCGCTCGTGGCAGGCGCTGGCGGTGGGGATCGTGCTGGGGCTGGCGATGGGCTGCCTGCTGTGGTTCGCCGGCGGCCGGCCGTTCTTCACCGCGCTGGAGCGCTTGCCCAACAATCGACTGTACTTCGGCGTCGGCGAACTGGCATTTTACCTGGTCCTCGTGATGTGCAGCGGGTTCGGCTGGGACTGGCTGCAGCGGCGTCCGTGGTTGCAGGTGTTCATGGTGGTGCTGGCAACGACCAACTTGATCTATCACTTCCCGACGATGTTCGTCTCGGTGGGGCAACTGGCCCGCGGTTCGGCGACCGCGCCGGCGCTGACCGGCTCCGAATATCGCCGGCTGATCTGGACGCCGGACATCCTCTCGCAGGTTGCGCATCACGTCGTATCGGCGGCGGCGGTGGTCGGCGCGGTGCTGATGGGCTACGCCGTCTGGCTGCGCGATGGCATGGCGAAAGCGGGGAAGGG
Organism: Planctomycetia bacterium; assembly: GCA_021413585.1. Classification (GTDB taxonomy): domain Bacteria; phylum Planctomycetota; class Planctomycetia; order Pirellulales; family UBA7805; genus JAIOPX01. The sequence goes on along the minus strand of JAIOQB010000269.1, from coordinate 1,250 downwards.
GAGCGCGAACGAGCAAGCCGAAGGGGCGGCACGATGGATCGGGCTGCGCGGCGCGCGGCTGGCCCTGGGGGCAACGCTGACGCAGATTCCCGTGGGCCTGTGGGTGCTGGCGTCACTGCCGACGACCGCCCGCGACGGCGTGCTGGGCTCCGACCTGTTGACCACCGGAATGTTTCTCTCGGCGATGGCGGCGTCTTTGGCGATGCTGCATTTTCTCTCAGCGGCGGCGATGGGAGATGCCCGGCGCGGCGAGTGCATAACGGCCATCGCCCTGTTGCTGCTGGTGGTGGTGCTGATGACCGGAGCACTGCGGCGGATTGAGGCCCGGAGTTGGGCGCAAGACACATCGCCTTCAATGCGAGAGATCAAGCCGACGAAGCCGCACGCCACCTGACCGTTTTCATTTGCCGAAACTCATTTACAAATAACACTGGATAACCCATGAACGACGACCTGATTACTCTCACCGCCTTCGGCGGCGATACCATCGCCCAAGTCTTGCCGCGGCGGGGTTTCAATTGCATCAGCCTCCGCGTGCTGGATGAGGGGACGGAATTGGAAGCATTGTGGACCGCACCCGACTTTGTCAGCGGCCAGGCGCGCCCCGCTTCCAGCGGCATTCCGATCTTGTTTCCGTTTCCAGGTCGGCTGGGTGGGACGAGCTTCGAGTTTGAAGGGCGCCGCTACGAGCTTGAAGCAGGGGATGCATTGGGCAATGCCATCCACGGCTTTGTGCTCAACCGGCCGTGGCCCCTGATCGAGCGGTCGGATTCACACGTGGTCGGCCGCTTCGTGGCGTCCAAGGATGCCCCCGAGGTGCTGAGCCACTGGCCGGCCGATTTTCAACTGACGGCCACGTATCGGGTGACCCGGCGGCAGTTGTCGCTGTTCATTGTCGTGGAAAATGTCGGCAGCGGGCCGTTGCCGTTTGGGTTGGGGCTGCATCCTTATTTTCGCGTGCCGCTGGGCGGAGCCGACGCCGCGCAATGCCGGATCACCGTGCCGGTGGACAAGTGCTGGGAGTTGAAGGACATGCTGCCGACCGGAAAGATGATCCCGGCCGCCGAGGCGGGTTTGCCACGCGATGGCGTCGAGTTTGGCCAAGCGCAGTTCGATCACGTCTTCACCGCGCTCCGTAGCCAGGACGACACGGCGACCGCCACGATCCGCGACCCGGCCAGTGGCCGCAGCTTGAAAGTAACGTTCGACGACACATATCGCGAGTGCGTGCTCTACACGCCCGGACATCG
>JAIOQB010000032.1 GCA_021413585.1 Planctomycetia bacterium | reverse complement strand
GAAGAAGCGGGCACTGTCCGAAATGATTCCCGATCCGGCGGCGCCGGGCGCGTTCAACACCGGTGCTTTCGGCGGCGCCTGGCATGCCCTGGAGGAGAAGGTGGTGCGCGACCTGATTCTGGCCGGCACGCGGGCGGACGGGCGCGACAACAAGTCGCTCCGCGCCATCTCCTGCATGGTCGACATCCTGCCGCGGGTTCACGGCTCGGCCCTGTTCCAACGCGGCGAGACGCAGGCCCTGGTCACGGTGACGTTGGGGACCGGCCGAGACGAGCAGCGCGTCGATGGGCTGTTCGAAGAGTATTCCAAGAAGTTCATGCTCGACTACAACTTCCCGCCGTTCTCGGTGGGTGAGTGCCGGCCGATTCGCGGCCCGGGCCGCCGCGAGATTGGGCACGGGGCGCTGGCCGAGCGGAGCGTCAATCCGATTCTGCCGGACCCTGAGGTGTTTCCGTACACGATCCGCGTGATTTCCGACATTCTGGAATCGAACGGATCCAGCTCGATGGCCTCGGTGTGCGGCGCCACGCTGGGATTGATGGCGGCCGGCGTGCCGATCACCAACCCGGTGGCGGGCATCTCGGTGGGCCTGGTGGCGGACGGCGACAAGTTCACGCTGCTGACCGACATCATCGGCGACGAAGATCATTTTGGCGACATGGACTTCAAGATCGCCGGCACGCAAAACGGCATCACCGGCATCCAGCTCGATCTGAAGATCAAGGGGATCAGCGAGCAGATCATGCGGGCCACGCTGGCCCAGTCGCGCGAAGCGCGGATCGAGATTCTGCGTTCGATGCTCTCGGCGATCTCCCGCCCGCGGGCCGACGTGAGCGCGACGGCGCCTCGTCTGCTGCGGACCAAGATCAACCCTGAGAAGATCGGCGCCTTGATCGGCCCCGGCGGCAAGAACATCCGCGCGTTGCAGGAGTCGACCAACACCGTGATCGAAGTGGACGACGCCGGCGTGGTGCTGATCGCCAGCAACAACCAGGCCGACGCCGAAGCGGCATTGGCCCAGGTCGAAGGCCTCACCGCATCCGTGCAGGTGGGCCGCATCTACCGCGGCCGCGTGTCGAGCGTGAAGGACTTTGGCGCGTTCATCGAGATCGTCCCCGGCAAGGACGGCCTATGCCACATCAGCGAGCTGTCCGATGGGTACGTCGGCTCGGTGGCGGACGTGTGCAAGGTCGGCGACGTGCTGGACGTGAAGGTGCTCTCGATCGACGAGCAGGACCGCGTGAAGCTCAGCCGCAAGGCGGCGCTGAAGGAAATGGGCGCGGCGCCAGTCGGGGCGGGGAACTGACGCGGCTTGTGTAGGTGACAAAAGAATCGCCCCAGGCGGCGCGCAAGCGCCCCTGGGGTGTTTTTACTTGGGTGTGAGTCGAGTCAGCCATGCCGGTCATTTCATCGTTCTACGGCGTCATCATTCGGATGTTTTATCAAGAGCATGAACCGCCCCATTTTCATGCGGAACACGGTGGCGATCAGGCCACGTTCAGCTTGGGTGGCGAACTGTTGTTGGGGCGAATCCGCTCCCGGCGGGCACGTCAGCAGATTTCAGAATGGGCTGTCCGGCATCGGCGCGAGTTGGAAACGAATTGGCAGCACATGAAAGCGGGTCTGCCGCTTGAGCGCATCGAACCCCTGGCGTAGAGTTGAAGTATGAACTTCCTGCCCTCAGTAGTACGAGCCCAATATCGCGGCGGCCATTCGATCTGGCTGGTTTTCAACGACGGATCGGAAGGGCTAGTCAGCTTCCGGCGTTGGTTGAAGGGGCCGGTTTTTGAATCGCTCAAGGATCTGGATTTTTTTCGGCGATTCTTCGTCGATGGCGGAACGGTGGCATGGCCAAACGGCGCCGATATCGCGCCGGAGACTTTGTACGCCGCGGTGGCGAGAAAACCGTCAGGCTCCAAAGTATTGCGTCGAGCCAAGGGGCCAAGGGCCGCTGCCAAGAAGTCATTGCCCCGCTGAACGCCGTGAGCAGGCGTTGCCGTTGGTGGAACTCCCATGAATCCAACAACGTCTACCGACGAACGCCTCACTGCCGCCAGCAACGGCCAGGCCGCCGATGCCGACGTGCGGGCGTCGGATCAGTATGGCGAAATTGTCGCGCTGATTGGGTCGCTGGCGCACGAGATTAAGAACCCGCTCTCCACGATCCGGCTGAACCTGGAATTGCTCGCTGAGGACTTTCGTCCGGCCGAGTCGCTGCGCGAGCGCCGCGCGGCGAGCAAGATCTCCGTCGTGCAGCGCGAGTGCCAGCGGTTGCAGGACTTGCTGGATGACTTTCTAAAATTCACCCGGGTGCGCCGGCTGGACCTGGAGCCGAGCGACTTGAACGCCGAGGTCACCAGGGCACTCGATTTCTTTCGCCCCCAGGCGGACGAAGCCCGCATTGAGGTAATCCGGTATCTCGATCCCGATCTGCCCAGCGTGCTCTTGGACTTACAGGCATTTCAGGCGGCGCTCTTGAACCTGCTGCTCAATGCCCAGCAGGCGATGGAGGGGGGCGGGCAACTGGTGGTCCGCTCGCGCGTCTCGGCCGGCCGCGTGGCGCTGGATTTGATTGACACCGGCTGCGGCATGGACGAGAAAACGCTCGCCCGCGCGTTCGAGGTGTTCTTCTCGACGAAGCAAGGGGGCAGCGGCCTGGGCCTGCCGACCACGCGCAAGATCATCGAAGCCCACGGCGGCTGCCTGCTAGTGCAAAGCGAAGTCGGCCGCGGCACGCAATTCACGATCGAGCTGCCGCCAATCCCAAGAATCGCCCCCGCGCCGCCGCCCCCGCCGGTGACGCCGTTGCCGGCTTAGGTCGAACAAAATGAGTCCGTCCTCTGCCAAGTCGAATGGCCCCGGTAAACTGC
>JAIOQB010000268.1 GCA_021413585.1 Planctomycetia bacterium | reverse complement strand
GGCGGCGCCGCGGTAGCTGCGGGCGGCAACCAGCCCGATCCGCAGCGGCAGATCGATCTGGCGGATCATGTCGGCCATGAACACGATGCTGCCGGTGAGCACGCCAATCACCGTCGGCCGCCGGCCGCTGTAATCGGCCGCGATGCGACCGGCCAGGGCACGGACGCCGATGTCGAGCTGGGTGGCGGAGAGGAGTTGTTTCACGGAAAACGTCCTGGTTGGATACAGACAACGCGAGGCAATTGTAACGCGAGTGCCGGTCCGAACCAAATCGGTTACAATTGGCGGCTGTAATTTTAAAGTTTGAACCACAGAGGCACAGAGACACAGAGACGGAAAATCCTAATGTCTAATGAGGGAGTTGCCCACCTCGTTTGGAAATTGGGATTTAGACACTAGACATTAAGCTTCGCTGTGCCTCTGTGTCTCTGTGGTTCAATAGCTTCCTTTTCAACGTCCCGCCCCAGAGCCATTCATGACCGAACCGTCAGGCGCCTGGTCCGAAGTGACCGTGGCCGGCAAAACGTGCGATGTGTTTGAACCGGCGGGTGCGGCTTCTGCTACATCGGCTGCGCCGCAGGCGGTGCTGATCTACCTGCACGGCATCCATTTGAACCGGCTGGTGGATCAGCCGCAATTCACTGCCCAGTTTACCCGCTATGGCTGGCCGATCATCGCCCCGCGCTGCGGCCGCTGTTGGTGGACCGATCGGGTGTGCGCGGAGTTCGATCCGCAGTTGACGCCCGAGCAGCACCTGCTCAAGAACATCGTGCCGTATATCGCCGAGCGGTGGGACGTGCGGCCGCCCGGCATTGCGCTGTTGGGGACAAGCATGGGGGGCCAGGGGGCGCTGCGGCTGGCGTTTCGGCATCCGAACGTGTTTCCGCTCGCCGCGGCGATCTCGCCGGCGATCGACTTTCATCTGCGCTACGACGAGCAGGACGAGACGCTGCCGCTGATGTATGCCGACGCCGAGGCCGCGCGGCAGGACACCGCCACGCTGCACGTCCATCCGCTCAACTGGCCGCGCAACCTGTGGTTCTGCTGCGATCCGCTCGACTACCGCTGGCACGAAAGCGCCGAGCGGCTGCGGATGAAGCTTTCCGCCTTGGGCATCCCGCACGACCACGACCTGGAAACCAGCGGCGGCGGGCACGGCTTTGAGTACTACAACCGCATGGCCCCCACGGCGGCGAAGTTTCTGGCGGAGCGGCTGGAGCGCGAGCGGCGGCGGGTGCCGTAGGTTGTTTACGAAGAAGGTGAACCACAGAGACACAGAGGCGGAAGAAGGAGTAGGAGAAGGCGGAAGGAAAAATACCCAAAGGAGGTACCCCGTCCGCGGGAAAACCAGACAATTCATCTCGACTTGGGCCTCGATTCCCGGGCAGTTACAATAGTGACCTACGGGAGGCGTTCGCCGGACGGGCCAGTCGGGCGATGGGTAGCATGAAACGAGATGCAACGATGAACTTACGGCGACAGACAACACATATAGCGCACCACTCGACGCGCGCGCCTCGACTGGCGCTGCTGGCCGCGGCGGCCCTGCTTGGCCTATCGGGCTGCGAGTATTTGGGCATCGGCAAGACCACGCCTCCAACCAAGACTGGCGGTGGCGGCGGTACGGCGCCGAGCATCATCAAGAAGTTAACGACGCCGGAACCCCCCGCGCGGCTGATGGAGTTGAGCCTCACGCCGGCGGTGAAGCTTGGCGATTGCCACATCACGCTGAAGCCGGCAGCGGGCCAGGTGCCGCCGATGCTGTACATCTCCAGCTATGCCGATCCGCAGAGCGAATCGTTCCCCTCCGTGTACATCCGCGCGGTGGCCCCCAGCGGACAACTGCGGGAACTGGTCGACAAGTCGCTGCCCGCGAAGATTTATATCGCCTATTCGGCAACCGGCCTGGTGTGGGAGACGCCCGAGGGGCAGCCCGGCCAGGTGATGATCAAAGCGGCCGACGACACGCACGCCGTGGGCACGATCGCCGACAGCACGTTCGTCAATCTAGCCACTGGGCAGAAGGTCAACGCCAGCGGGCGGTTCGACGGCAAGGCAGAGTAAGCGGAAGTAGGTTCCGCCCGCCGGGCGGTATCTGCGTTGCAGCACCAGAAACTTCGTCCCTGGTTTTCGCCCTTGATCGTGTGCCACTGGCTATGCCAGTGTGGGCAACTCGGCACGGCTCGATTGCCGTCAGTCGGCGCCTGGGGCTGAACGTAGCGCAGCGAAGTGAAGCCCAGACACTCCGCGCACCGCAGGGGGACAGTCCCTTACTTCGCTGCGCGAAGTGGGACAGTCCCCGCTGGCTGCGAAGCCGGGTGTTCCGCCTGTTCCGCAGCATGCGATTCATTGATGATTGCCTCAATCCTTGCTTTTTCCCACTGCGACCGGGCCACCCATCCCGCAGGAATACCAACCGCCACAAGAACCAATGCGCCGCTGCAAGCAATATGAAGTCGTTTGCTTTTTGTGGTTTGAGGCTTTCCCAGCAGGAGCCTGATCAGCAGGACTAGACTGGTCACGCCTGCGGCCGCAGCCAATAGCAACGAAGCCCCTAAGATAAATAGTCCTAGGATAATGGCCCCGGCATTTACGCACATGGCGAATCTCCCGACGCGATTTTGCCCTGTGTTGATCCGCTCTGCACAATCAAAGCGCAATTCTCGGATGTTTATGAACGGCGCCACGTCGAGCGGGTTGGTGGCGCCCGCACTGGCAAAGCCAGTGGCACACGGATGAAGGCGAAAACCAGGGACGAGGTTGCTGGTTCTGCAGACTCTCAGTGCATCGAAAAACCGGGCACCGCGCCTCCCTTGGTGAGCTTCTCCAGCCGCTTGTCGTAGAGTTCCTTGGCCGCCTTCTGGCGTTCTAGCCGGGCGATGCGGAGTTTTTCCGACGCGGAGGTCCAACCCGGGACGGACTTGAGGCCTTCCAGCCGCAGCGATTCAAATTTCTTGCGGGCGATGGAGAGTTCCACTTCGGCCAGGCTGACGGTTCGGTCTTCCTCCAGCAGCTTCTTCTGCTCCTCGCGTACCCGTTTGAGTTGGTCAGGGTCTTCAATGGCCTGCCGAGTCAACGCCCGATAGGCGTCGGATTTTTTGAATTGGTTCACCGCGGCGTTGCGCGCGGCCAGCGCGGTGCGGAAGATTTCCTTGGCCTTCATCAGGGGCGAATCGGCGGGCTGCGATTCTTCATATTCTTGGACGGTCTTCGTCAATTCTCGATATGCTTCGTCGGCCGCCTGCTGCGCGGCGACGAGCTTTTGCCCCGCCTCTTCCACCGCGGCCTGCGCTTCGGCCATGGAGCGCGGGCGACTCGGCGGCGTTGTGGGCCCGAGATCCGCGGGCAAGTTGGCGGAAGGCTGGATGGGCTCCTTGTCGTCGCCGGCTTGCGGCTGCTCGGGGCCGGCCGGTTTCTCGGGGGCGGTGGGCTGGTCGGTGCCGGCGGCCTCCTGCGGTAGCGGTCCAGGTTCGGGGAGCGCTTGAAAGTCCAGAGGAACGGCGGGGAGCGGACCATCCGGATTCGGCGCCTGGGGCGCGACAGGCGCCGGCTTCTTCGGCGGCGTTGGCTTCTTCTTCCCCGGCACGAGCCGCGCGGGTCGATTCAACGCCGCGGCCAAATCGCGCGGCGCCGCGCGAACCGCGGAGGCGCACGACAACAGGCCGGCCGCCAACGTCAGAGAGAGAAGAATGCGCATCGTGCCGTCGCTCGCGATGAGGGAACAGAATTTGGCCCCAGTCGTGCTACGGATTATCCTAGCGTGCGGCGTGGGAATTGTCACGGGAAAAGGTAGCCGGCACGTATAGCCCCGGGCTCCGCCCGGGGGTTGCACGACCAACACCACGCCAGGCACGGACCGTTTTTCAGCAATGGGGCCATTAGCACTGGCAAAGCCAGTGGCACACGGACGAAGGCGAAAACCAGGGACGGCGTTGCTGGTGCTGCAACCCCCGGGCGGAGCCCGGGGCTATGCGTCACGTTCCGTCTTTGCGGATCGCGGGGCCGGTGGGGAGGGGTTCTTTATTGCGCTGATGCGGTTCGCGCTGTCGCGGATTGATCGGCCCGCCGAGTTGGCTGAAGTCCCCCAGGCGGATGTCCAGCACTTGGACCCGATTGGTCGCTCGCCAATACAGAATCTTGCGTGCCACGGCGTGCGAGGTCGGATCGCCGCCGGGACTTTTTTGCCACAGGTGGGCGTCCCCCTGCCCGGCCCCTTCCAGCACCAGCAGTTGCTTGTCGGAGGCGTAGGTCAGGCGGTCTCCCTGCGCGGTAAACGTCTGGCCGGCGACTCGGGCGTTGCCGATGGCTTGCAGCTCGAGCGACTTGCCCCCTGCCCCGCTCGCGCCGGCCCCGCCCATCAGTCCCACCGGCAGCGCGCCGCGCGGCGCGGCGCGAGCTTCCGGACGCGATTCCGGACGCGCGCCAGCGGAATCCGCCCCGTTGGGCGTGCCCGTGTCGTAGGCGGTGAGTTGATCGCAGGTCATGAGAATCTGATCGGGCGACAGCTCGTCCGCGCGGAGCGAGTCGATCTCGTCGGTCCAATTGCGCACCGGGCCGAAGATGCACGACACCTGATCGGCGAACGTCACCTCGCGGCGCTGGATGTTGCCCGAGATTCCTTGTTGATAGCGGACGCGCAGATAGTCGAGCCCCGGCCGGTCGCCCGCAGGCTTGGCCGCCGCCGCGGCGCGATTGAACGGCATGTTGTCCGCATTGGGGCTGCGGAGTCGGATCGACGATACCCAACCGGCGCCGGACGATTTGATCTCGCCCGTCTGTTGGTTAACCACCAGGTTGTCAGTTTGCAGGCGTTCGATCGACGTGACGTGCCCTTCTTCGAGCGAGCGGCTTTCCAGCCGGACCCCACCCTGGCAGATGATCTGGCCGATGGAGGGACGCTCGCGGCCGGCGCCGCGGGGGCGGCTGAAGTCGATCGGCTCGGTCAGTTCGGCCGTCATCTCG
>JAIOQB010000031.1 GCA_021413585.1 Planctomycetia bacterium | reverse complement strand
GGCCGAGCCGTATTGGAGCGAGGCGTCCCAGTTGTTGTCGTAGCCGATGTCGCCGAAGGCTTGCGTGAAGAAGGCGTCGGTACCGAAGATGTAGTCGGCCCGGAAACCCCAGTCCATGCCGCAACCGTCGGTCTTGGCGGTTCGCTCGGCGAACGCCCAGGCCTGGTTCAGCATCGCACCGTCGGAAGCGTAGTTAAACGCCACCGGCAAGTTGCCCGTCAGGCTGACCACGCCGTGGTCGTTGCCCGTGACGCCGGCCTCGATCCAGCCGCCGTACTTCCACTGGGTGTTCTCACCCAGGCACGGGGTCAGCACGCTTTGCAGCGTCCAGGGATCGCCGCAGGGATTGGCGTCGTCCTTCGCTTCCTCTTCGGCGGCGGGTTCTTCCGTCCCCTCTGCCGCGGGCTTTTCTTCCGTCTTCGGGGCGTCCGCTGTGGCGTCCTCGAACTTGGGCTTGGCCGGCTCTTCGGCATAGTACTCGCGATAGTCGACGGCGCCCCCTTCGTGAACGCGCTTGGTGGACGACCGGAACACGCTGGCTGGCATGTCTTGGGCGGTGGCCCGACCAGCAAGGCACAGGCCGGTCGCGGCGAGTGCCAACAAGAGTGATTTGACAGTACGACTCATGGCTTCTCCTTGCTCCAAGACAAGAGACAGATAGTTTGACAAGTGCCAACGCGGCAGCGCCTTCCGTAGAGGAAAGCGGCTCGCGTCGCAGTGCGGGAGACATTTGTCGGTAGAGGCAGCGGTCCGCAGGAAACGGCCGCAGGTTACAACCGTCAATGCTTTAAGGACTTAGCGGCTGTGAGTGCGCGTGCGTGCTGGGGCGGACTGTCGAGGGATAAATGGCCGCTCCGGCGACGAAATGCGGGCGAATGCCGCGCAGGCGCGCGAGAGGGCGCTGGGATTGGCGACTTTTCACGGCGATGGCAGGGCGGTGCTGGCAGTGCTTGAATGCACTGCGCGCGCCCTACCTTCCGCGCAAGTGAGCGAGTGGGGCTTGGTTCCGGGTGCAAACCCCCGGGCGGAGCCCGGGGCTATGGCGTGCCGCTTGTCACACGACCTTCGTCATGCCGGGAGTGGGAATCCGGTAGGCCCCTTGGCTGTCGGGGAGCACGGGCGCGGTTTCGTCGAACGACAAGAAATCCTTCACGCCCAAATCCACCTTGGAGTTGAGGCACTGGTCCCACGTCAGCGTGAGGCCCGAATAGGTGGCCATGCGCCCCATGATGGCGGTCATCGTGCTCTTGGCGCCGACTTCCGCTTCGTTGGGGATTTCACCTTTGTGGATCTGAGCAAAGAAATCGCGCTGCTCCTGCTGGTGGCCGCCGCCGATATTGCCGGTGGCCTTCCACAGTTCTTTCCCTTGCCGATCCGAGATCAGTCCCCTGCCGATTTCAGAATTGCCCTTCGTGCCATGGGCGAACTCATTGACCAGATCCAGGCAGCCAGGGATGTGCCGGCACTGCGAATAGAGCTTCGTGCCGTTGGCGTACGTGTATTCGACAAAGTGATGATCGAAGATTTCGCCATGGTCCTTGCCCGTGCGGACCTGGCGTCCACCCATGCCGTTGGCGCTGACCGGATAGCCATCCATCAGCCAGTTGATCACATCCAGATTGTGAATGTGCTGCTCGACGATGTGATCGCCGCAGAGCCAATTGAAGTAATACCAGTTACGTACCTGGTATTCCAATTCCGTTTGGCCGGGGCGGCGGGGGCGCGTCCAGACGCCGTTGCTATCCCAATACGCGCGGGCAAGGATGATGTCGCCGATTGCGCCGTCGCGGAGCTTGTCGATCGTTTGCTTGTAGCCGGCCTCATGCCGCCGCTGCAGTCCAACCGCCACCGCCAGATTTTTCTTGCGCGCCTCCGCGTTGACTTCCAGCACTTTGCGCACGCCGGCCGCGTCGGTGGCGACGGGTTTTTCCATGAACACATGCTTGCCGGCTTTAATGGCCGCCTCGAAGTGGATGGGGCGGAAGCCGGGTGCGGTGGCGAGGATTACTACGTCGCAGTCAGTAGCCAGCACCTTGCGGTAGGCGTCGAGTCCCGCGAACTGCCGGTCGGCGGGAACCGCGACCTTGTCGTGGTACTTTTCCTTCAGCGCCGCGACGCACGTCTGCACATTATCGGGAAACGCGTCGGCCACGGCCACCAGCTTCACCGGCGCCGACGTGTTCAACGCTTGAGCGACAGCCCCCGTGCCGCGGCCCCCGGCGCCAATCAGCCCGACTTTAATCACATCGCTCCCCGCCGCGTGGGCATTGCGGACCGATCCCAACGTGGCGGCCAAACCGCCCGCCGCCGCCAGGGCCGTGCTCGTGCGGAGAAATTGACGACGGGATGAGCCGCTGTTGGCATGGTCCGAGGTGGGGCGTTGCATGTGAGGTTCCTGCCTGGATTGGTTGTAACCTGTATTGGTTGTAAACAGTGGAGATTTCCGGATTGCCCACGTCGAATCGATTCGCGCTTTGTCGCAAGCTCTATATTAGCAGTCAGCGGGATGGGTTGGCAGTCAGAGCGATCAACCCTCGTTGCATCCTTTTTTCTCGTTCGCTCTGGGGGCCGGCATTTTCGTGTCGGCGTCCCAATATTCGGCCTTTTCCTTGTCGCTGGGCTCGACCAGCGGCCGGACGACGCGGAAACCCACATGGCGGGCATCCGTAAAGTACCAAATGCTTTGCGGGAATTGCGGATCCTGCTCCTTCCATTCCTCGACGGAAAAATCCCGCGATGCGCTGCGGGCTTGCTCGGGCGTGGCCTTCCACGAACCGCCTCGAGCCACGCGCGGATATTCCGTCTTGGGGATCGCCAGCGTGCGCTCGACCGTCCCTTTGCCGCTGATTGCCTGATAGTGGTCTTTCACATACTGATCGAGCACCAGCTCTTCCACATTGCCGTGCATGTCGTAGAGGCCCCAGGCGTTGGGCTTTTTCTGGCCGACAGGGTGGTACTTCTCGTTGCTGTTGTGCTCCGTCCAGGCGTAGTCGTCGAGCTTGGCCGGATCGTCGCCGAAAGAGTACATCGTCTTGCTGCCAGCGCGGCAGGCGTATTCCCATTCCGCCTCGGTTGGCAGGCGATAATAGCGGCCGGTCTTTTGCGTCAGCCATTTGCAGTACATGCGGGCCGCCAGTTGGGTCATGCAGATCGCCGGATAGCCTTGCTTGCCCATGCCGAACGTCATGTCGGTAAACGGCTTGGTGGGATGCGACACGGCGTCGGCCGATTTCTCAGCGGGCGTGGTTTCAATCTGCTTCACCTTGCGGCGCAGCATATCGAGGCACAACATATACTCTTCGTACTCATCCCAGGTAACTTCACATTTTCCCATCCAGAAGGGGGCGATCTTCACGTCGACCTGCGGGCCTTCGTCCGGATTGCGTCCATGTTCCGCGGCGGGGCTGCCAAGCCTGAATGTTCCGTCGGGGATGGGGACCATGTCGAAGCGGACGACGCTGTTAGGAATCTCCTCGGTATACGGCTTCATTTCCTTTTCGGTCGCCGCGATTGCGTTGGGCACCTTGATGGCAGGGCGCTGCGGGTCAGCGGCAGTGGCGGTGCGAGTTGTGACTACCCCGACGATCAACCCGCCGGTAGCCATCAATCCAAACCCGGTCAGCAGCATCGTCTGCCCGACGCGCTCGCTCGTCTTTCGCGAGATGGATTGGACTGTTTCAATTGCCAACCGTATGCTGAACTTAGCCAGACGCTTGCTGAGCATAAAATGATCCTGGAGACGGCGTCCTGGCGGAGCGGCGGGATTTCTTGCGGCGGGATTTTTTCTGTGCAACGTGCTCTACTAAACAACGCCAAGTTTTAGTGAGGTCGCCCAGATGGCGGGTTGGTTACTTACGCTCTGCATGATCGCGGCTCCTCCGCCGGCTCAGCCGGTCAATCAATCACCAGCAGTCGCTGCGCAGGAGGCGGGTCAACTCACGCGTTTTGAATACCAGCAAGTCCACATGGGGAGCTTGTTCAAGATCGTATTCTACGCGGCCCAGCGGAGTGTGGCAAACGATGCCGCCCGCGCCGCGTTTGCCCGGATTAATGCTATTAATCAGGCCTTGAGCGATTACGACCCGCAAAGCGAACTCTGCCGGCTCAGTGCCGGAAGTCCCTCTCCAAAACCGGTGCCGGTGAGCGCCGATTTATGGTCCGTTTTGCGGCAATCCCAGCAGTTGGCCGAGCGGTCGGACGGGGCCTTTGACGTAACGGTCGGGCCGCTGACGACGCTGTGGCGCCGGTCGCGCCGCGAACGGAAGCTGCCGACGACGCAAGAACTGGCCGCAGCCCGCGCGGCGGTTGGTTACGGTTTGCTGAAGCTCGATCCGTCCCACAAGACCGCGCAGTTATTGAAGCCGAACATGCGGCTCGACCTGGGGGGAATCGCCAAGGGGTTTGCCGCCGATGAGGCCCAGCGGGTGCTGACCGCGCACGGAATCACCCGCGCGTTGGTCGCAGCCAGTGGCGATATCGCGGTGGCCGACCCGCCGCCAGATGCGGCCGGCTGGAAAATTGCACTGGCGCCGCTGCGGGCGGACGACGGCACGGAACTATCTCCGGCCCGGATGCTCGTGCTGTCGCACAAAGGGATTTCCACCTCTGGCGACGGCGAACAGCATGTGGTGATTGACGGCACTCGCTATTCGCACATTGTGGAGCCGCACACCGGGCTGGGGCTCCCCACGATCAGCAGCGTGACGATCGTCGCGCCAAACTGCACGACGTCGGACGCGATGGCGACCGCCGTGGATGTGCTGGGCCCGAAGAAGGGGATCGCGCTGGTCGAATCGACGCCCGGCGTGGAGGGGATATTCGTGCTTCGGCGAAAAAATAATAGCGAGACGATCATGTCCCGCGGATTTGCGGCGCTGCCGACAAAGTAGGACTATGGTTTCGCTTTTGGTTTCGGGGCCGCCGTGTCGGCCGGCGTGGCTGTTACATCCACCGCGTCGGCACGAACGAGCGGCGGCAGCGTGACGTGCAGCGTCAGCAGGTGTCCCTTGCGCTCGACGAGCAGATCGACCGTCCCCTCGCTTTTGGCAACATTACGTTGAAAACCGGCACTGTCGCCAACCGGCTTGCCCGAGAGTTCGATAATACGGTCGCCGGCATGGATTCCCGCCTGATCGGCCGGCGCATCGTGCGTTACGCCGGCGATAATCAGCACGCCCGGCTCCGCGTCGTCTTCCCACCAGGAGAGCCCGAGTCGTTGCGGCCGGCCGTCCAATTTCACGTCGAAGTCGCGCGGCTGCGGCTCGCCAGGGCGAATCACGCTCAGCCGAATCGCACTGGGGGCCACGACGATGGCGGCGCGCAGATCTTTGCCTGATTCGATCGCCTTCTGATCGCACTGGATGATTTTGTCGCCCGTGCGAAGTCCGGCACGACTGGCCGCGGAGCCGGCACGCACAGTAGATATCGTCAGACCTTGTGGTTCCGCGGCAGAAGTCGACCATTCCACCCCCAGCCGTCCCGGTGGCAAGGCGACAGGCTCCGTCGTTTCCTCCGGCGCTTCCCACGGCTCGCGGTGCGACACGGCTCGAAAATTCCCCAGGCGATCGGCATTGGCCGCGCCATCGACCAGCGTGAACAGCAGTTGCGACACCCGCTGCATGCCGGCCACATTGACCTTGTCCGCCACGTCGCTGGGGCGATGGTAGTCGGCGTGCAGGCCGGTATGGAGCATGACGATCGGCACGTCCCGTTCAAAGAACGTGAAGTGGTCGCTGTTGCGTTTCATTTCGCGCGTGAAATCGAGCGTTAGATCGGTGCGGCGATTGCTCTCGTCGACAAGCTGCCGCAGGCCCGGCGCGGTGCGGGTGCCGAACACCTTGAGCGTGTCGTCGCGCAGCCGGCCGATCATGTCGAGATTCACCGCCAGAGCGATGCGTTTGAGCGGCAACGTGGGATTGTCGACAAAATACTGCGAGCCGAGCAGCCCCGCTTCTTCGCCGTCCCAGAATGCGAACAGGATCGAGCGTTTTGGCCGCGGTTCGAGCATGGAAAACGCCTCGGCCAGCGACAACAACCCGGCCACGCCGCTGGCGTTGTCGTCGGCCCCGTGGTGAATCAGGCCGAACGGTCCAAAGCTGTTTCCCCGCTTGCCGTAGCCGACATGATCGTAATGGGCACCGACGAGGATGATCTGGCTTTTCAACTTGGGGTCTGAGCCTTCGAGCATTGCCAGAATGTTGCGATCCCCGTTGCCAAACGGCTGAAAATAGGTGCCGCCGATGCCGGCCGGTTTCAGCGAAGTGCGGCGGAGTTGCTCTGTGACGTAGATGCTGGCCGCGCGGCCGCCGCGCGAGCCGGCTTCGCGCCCTTCAAAATTGTCGGCCGCCAGGGCGTCAACGTTGCGTTTGAGTTCGATGGGCCGAATGGAGTCGAACGCGGCGGAGAAACTGCTGTTCGCCTTTTCGGCCGCCAGCGCGGAGACGGAGCGAGTGGGGTTGGGGAAAATGGCCCAGGCAGCCAATCCGGCCACCATGGCGGCGCGAACGATCCAACTCAATTGTGGCCAGAACGCAGGCGATTGTTTTGCACGCATCATGAATCAAGCTATCCTTGGTTATTGAGCGGCCAGTGTGAGGGAGGCATGCGACGGTCAGGATTTACCCCGAGGGCCAACATCGTCGCGTTTTTTCGCTTTCCGGGCTATCCCGTTTCGCGCCCCGTTTTGAGCCTTATTTCCAGCATCGTTCAGGCAATTCTCCAAAACGTCCGCCACAATCGGCCTATATTCAACGATTTCACCCAGCATTCTCCACATTTTTAGCGCGGCGGCGTATTCATCACAGCGACTAAAACCGGCGGAGCCTCACCCGCCCGCTTGCAGTTGCGGCGGTTTTGCCTAGAATTCCCTATTCGACATCGCGTGCCGCGGCCGAAAGGAACCGGTGCGATCAACGGAGAGGTGGCTGAGTGGCCGAAAGCGCGGGTTTGCTAAATCCGTGACCGGGTAACTGGTCCGCAGGTTCGAATCCTGTCCTCTCCGCTCGATGGATTTTCTGAAACGCTAAGTTGTTCAGGGAGAACAACTTAGCGTTTTATTTTTGCCTTCAGGCCTCACCTCTGTTACCGGTCAGACGTACGGAATCGCCAGCGTGGGGCAGGGGGCGGTGGCGAGGAGTCGATCGGTTGTGTTGCTGCGCAAGAGATCGAGAAATCCGTGATGCCCCTGGGTTGTCAAAGCGATCAGGGTGGCCTGTCGCTCGGCGGCAAAGTCCAGAATGGTTCCGGCGACTTCGCCCTGCATGTAAAAACTCTCCCAGTGCAGGTGGGGAAGTTCCGGCAATTGCAGAGCGGGGAGCGAGGCGCCGTCGGTGCCCACATGCAGCAGATCGCAGGAGGCGGGGCCGGCTTGCAGCAGGGTGGTGAGTTGCAGCACGGCGTCGATGGCAGGTAGCGGCATTGGCTCGACGTCAAACGGAATGAGTATCCGGTCGAGCGTCAGGCGGCCGCTTTCCGCGTTCACGAATCCGCTGGAGCCATACGGCACGAACAGCGCGGGCTTCCTTGCCAGCCGAGCGACATGTTGTGCGATGTGCTTGTGCATCCAGCGATCGACGCCGCTGGGGTGGTGACTGGCCAGCACGATCAGATCGGCTGGTCGAAGTTCCAGATGGTCCAGAATGGGATGCAGCGGGTCGCCGCCCCCCGCGATGGACTTATGCACGGAAATCCCCAACTTTGCCACGTCGGCTTCCGAGGCATGCGCTGGAAGCACGCCCCACCGTATCAGCGTTTCGCGAACACTGGGAAACGCACTCCAGGGGATAAGTTCCGGATGGCGGTCCACATGAAAGATTTCCAATTCCGCCCTGGCGGCGAGCGACAGCTTTAGCGCGTGGGCAAACGCCGCCTCGCTGCCGCGAGAAAAGTCCGTGGGATGAAAAATGCGTTGGACTTCGTTGATATTCATGTCTCAGCCTGGGAGCAAAGTTTTGAAGTCGCCTGGTCTTTCGGGCCATATTCTAGCATGGGGACGATGTGGACGCTGACGGTGCGCGGTGGTGACTCGTGAAGCTGCAAGTTGTTTGAGGACCATGACTTGTGACTCACATGACGTTCGCGCAGTGTTCGCGCCCCGTTCGCGCAGTGTTCGCGCCCGGCTGGCGCAGTGTTCGCGCCCGGCTGGCGCGCTGAAAGCGCGTGTTCGCGCATTTCAATTGCGATCATGCGTGGCGGCGCCTCACTCCTCAACATGCCGAAGCAAACGTCTGCCACCACCTGTGATTCCTATAACTGTCAATTGATTGATCGTGCGTCCGGCCGTGCCGCGAAAGCGATGGTCGGGGATCGACGGAAGGTGGAGAGCGAACTGTGTGGCGCGGCTCGTCCAACATTGGTGGCCGTAACTTGCGCACCCTCGCGGCCATTGTCCCTGCGAATCTAATATGTACATGTGAATACAGGCGACGCGCAATTTCAAGGGGCGTTTTTTGGCCACTTGCCAAGCGGGTGCGGGACCAAGTGGCAAGTCGACAGCAGCAGCATTTCCAAAGCTTCAAGCGATGGAAAACCGCGGTTCAAAGCGATGAGCGGAGTGAGCTGGTGGTGCCGGCACTGGCAAAGCCAGTGGCACACGGAAAGGGCGAAAACCAGGGACGAGGTTGCTGGTTTTGTCGACTTGCCCCATTCTTGGGATTTGGTCTCCTGCCCGCTGCGCCGAATGAGTTATGATCGCCTCAAGCCGCACGACGCAGGCCGCACGCCAAACCTTGCGAAAACTGTGAATCCAGGACCTGGTCATGGAAGAAGCCAAACCGCCCAATCCCGCCGGACGGCAACTGCGGTGGTGGTGGTTGGCAAGCTGGCTCCCTCAGTATTTGATGCAAGACCAGCGACGCATTCGGGCTCAAGGGCGGCTGCTGGCATTGTCCGTGCTGGTGGGAATCGTCGCCGGGTTGGCGGCGATTCTGTTTTTCCTGGCGACGCGCGTCGTCGAGCATTACGCGCTCGATGTCGTGGCGGGTTACCAGCCCTCGGTTCGTCCGGCCGGTGAAGTGGAGATCAGTTGGCTCCCTGCCGTCACTCGCCCGTTTCGACCGTGGCTGCTGCTGGTGATTCCGACGATTGGCGGCCTGCTCAGCGGCGCGATTGTGTTCACGTTCGCGCCCGAGGCCGAAGGGCACGGCACCGATTCCGTGATCGAGGCCTATCACCAGCATCAGGGGCGAATCCGGCCCCGCGTTCCGCTGGTCAAGATTGTGGCCAGCGCGCTGACGATCGGCACCGGCGGCTCGGGAGGACGCGAGGGCCCGATTGCGCAAATCGGCGCGGGCTTTGGCTCGCTGCTGGCCACGCTGCTGCGGCTGACCACCACCGAGCGGCGGATTCTGCTCGCGGCAGGGATGGGGGCCGGGATCGCTGCGATTTTTCGCGCGCCTTTGGCGGGCGCCCTGTTCGCCGCCGAGGTGTTGTACAGTTCGCCCGAGTTCGAGCCCGAGGTGATCATGCCGGCGGCGATCTCCAGCGTGGTTTCCTACTGCACGTTTGGGCTGTACGCCGGTTGGGAGCCGTTGTTCAAAACGCCCGATCTTGTGTTCTCGAATCCGCTGGAATTGATTCCGTACACTCTGCTGGCGTTGTTTGTCGTGGTGCTGGCCGCGATTTACACGCACTCGTTCTATGGCCTTGTCCACGTGTTTCACCGCCTGCCAATGCCACGGCAACTGAGGCCGGCGGTGGGGGCGTTTCTCGCCGCGGCGATCGGGCTCGGGTTGTACTATGCGTTTGGCCGTCAGCATCAAATGCTTGCCGTGCTCTCATTTGGCTACGGGGCCATCCAGGAGGCGCTTTCCGACAGCACCAAGATCAGCGCCTGGGTGTTGCTGGCGATTGCCCTCGGAAAGATTCTGACCACCGGCCTGACCATCGGCAGCGGCGGATCGGGGGGCGTGTTTGGCCCGGCGATGGTCATCGGCGGCTGCGGCGGCGGGGCGTTGGGGATTGTGCTGCATCAACTGTGGCCCACGCTGGTGCCGCATCCGGCCAGCTTTGCGATCATCGGCATGGCGGGCTTTTTTGCGGCGGCGGCCAAGACTCCGATTTCCACGCTGGTGATCGTCAGCGAAATGACCGGCGGCTATCACTTGTTGCTGCCGTCGTTGTGGGTGTGCGTGCTGGCGTTTGTGCTGTCGGACGAAAAGTCCATCTACTCGGCGCAGGTGGTGAGCCGCAATCAATCCCCGGCGCACCGCGGCGCGTTTGCCCGGCAGCTATTGCAAAACGTGAAGGTGAGCGGATTTTTAACCCCGGGCCAGCCGGTGCCGTCGCTCGCGCTTAATGACCCGCTTGCCACCGTGTTGGATCGCTTGGAGAGTTCCGGGTTTTTGGTGCTGCCTGTGGTTGACGGCGAGCAGCGGCTATTGGGGATCGTCAACTTGGATGAAGTCTATTTGGCCACGCAGATTCACCCTGCGCCGCCGATTGTGGCGGAAGACCTGATGCGCCACGAGGTTCAGCCGCTGACGCCGTCGGACACTGTCGATCGAGCGTTAGAGCTGTTCGTCGAAAACGATCTGATGGTGCTGCCGGTGGTGAGCGATCTTGAGCAGCGTAAATTGGTGGGCTTGGTGCGGCGGCTTGATATTGCCCGCAGCTATTTGCACCATGTGCATGGGCCGAAGTCGGGTGATCGGCCGGCTTGAATTGCGCTCTACAGCTTGAAGTAAAACGTCTGCAGCACAAACCGCCACAGCTTGGTAAACAGCGTTTCATAATTCGCCTGCATGCGGGCCTCGCCGCGGAGGCCGGGGCGTAGCAGGCCGTCGGGATTGTCCAGCGGCACACGCAATTGATACGACGGGCTGGCGGGTTTTTCCTGGCCGGTCGTGGCGTCGGTGCGGGTGTCGAGTCCGCCTCCCTGCTTGGCGGAGAGCCGCGGAGAGCTGGATTTCAGGCTCACCTGGGCGATGTCCGCGATCTGGCCGGGAATGGTGCGGCCCGCCAGTTCGTCGACCTTCAGCAGTACGCTCTGTCCCGTTTGCACGAACGGCAGATCGGACTGATCGATCACGACGACTGCCTCCATCCGTGCCGGATCGCCAACCTGGCAGAGGAGTTGCCCTGCCGGCAGCCACGTCCCTTCGTTGTGCCGTTCCAGCGGCGTTCCGGACCAGCCCGCGAGTCCCCCCTCGGTGTGCGGCGCACCTTTGACCAGCGGAGGCGGAAGCACCGTGCCGGCGCGTGGCGAACGAAGCACCAGCCGAGTGAGATTCTGCTGCCGCTGGATCAGTTGTTTTTCCGCGCTTTGCAATTCCTCTTCGGTGGCGGAAACTTGTTGCTCGGCTTCCTGGCCGGGACGGTCTCGCTCCAATTGTTGACGGCGCAGCGCCAACAGCTTTTGCCGCAGCTCGACTACCTGGCCGCGCAGCTTGGCCTCTTCAAGTCGAGCGTCGATATTCTCCAACTCGGCCAGGATCGTACCCGCCGCGACTGCTTGGCCTTCTCGCACATGAACCTGCTTGAGCACTCCGGCAACTTCC
>JAIOQB010000267.1 GCA_021413585.1 Planctomycetia bacterium | reverse complement strand
GGCCGCGTGATCTTCGCCACCTGGCGTCCCCACGAGGCCGTGGTGCTGGAGGTGATTCAGCAACTGGGGATGGAATACCAGATCGTCTTCAACAAGCGGGCCGTGATGGTGCTGCCCAGCGGAGTGAACAAGGCCACGGGGCTGGCCGCGGCGCTGGAGGGCCTCGGACTGACGGACGAGCAAGTCGTCGGCATCGGCGACGCCGAGAACGATCATGCGTTTCTCGAGTCGTGCGCCGCCTCCGTGGCCGTGGCCAACGCCGTCCCCTCGCTTAAGGAGCACTGCGATTTTGTGACCCGCGCTGCCGACGGGCAGGGAGTCGTGGAGTTGATCGAGCATTTGTTGGCCGACGATCTGCAAAGCTTGTCGCACGCCGCGACGCCGCAGAGAGAAAACATGAACAAAACATGAAAGACACATCCAGCGCCGGTTGATCCTCGTCGCTGCGGCCATCTGTCACATCCGTGCGTGGAGATTGCTATGGAAGTTTTAGTTATCGACATCGGCGGAACGTCGGTCAAACTCTGGCATACCGCGCACGAGGAGCATCGCAAATTCGAATCGGGCAAGCAGCTCACGCCCGACGCCATGGTGAAGGAGACGACGCAACTTCTGCAGGACTGGCGGTGGGACGCCGTCGCCCTGGGGCTGCCGTGTCGGATCAGCAACGGCCGGCCGATCGAAGATCCCCACAACCTGGGCCCCGGCTGGGTGGGCTACAACTTCGCCTCCGCACTGGGTTGCCCGGTGCGGATCATGAACGACGCCGCGCTGCAGGCCTTGGGAAGCTACGACGGCGGGCGGATGTTGTTTCTAGGGCTGGGAACCGCCGTGGGCTCGACGTTCATCGCCGATCATCTGATTCTCTCGCTCGACCTGGGTCGCGTCGTCCACGGAAAATCCAAAGTGCATGAACTCCTCGGGGATGAGGGGTTCGAGTCCTTAGGCTTGAAGAAATGGCAGAACGTGGTTCACGAAGTTCTGCCGTCGCTTAAGAGCGCCTTCCTGGCGGACTATGTGGTGCTGGGCGGCGGCAGTGTCAAAAAAATCGACGACCTGCCCGACGGCGTCCGCCGCGGCCACAACCGGACCGTGGTCGAGGGGGGACGCCGCCTATGGGAAGAACTTCCTGATCCGGCCGAAAAGGATTCCACGGCGTGGATCATAATTTGACGTGTTACTGACCCGCGAAGCGGCTTCAAGATGCTCAAGCGGCTTTGGTCACTGCGGCGATCCCCTGGCATCCTCGATGTCAGTATTTCCGCTACGCTGCCCTACTTTCCGGGCGTGTTATAATTCTGGTTTGCGCCCCGATTAGTGGCTCGGGCAACACCCGAGTCGATGGCGGCCTCAACGCGGCCGGGGTTGCCTAATTCACCCCACTCTCATCACAATTTGCTGCTCGAAATCCAATTCTGAATCACCGTCCCCTGTTCGGCGCGGAGTGGATACGCGATGTACGACTTCATCTCCAGGCTGTTTGATCCGTCCGGCTACAACCCGCGATGGATTTGCGGATCGTGGACTAACGGCGAGGGCTGGCTGCACATTGTCTCCGATGTGGCGATTTTCGGCGCCTACACCGCCATTCCCTGCGTGCTGGCGTATTTCATTCTTCGCAAGCGGGATCTTCCGTTTCCCAGAATCCTATGGCTGTTCGTGGCCTTCATCTTCGCTTGCGGGTTTGGGCACCTGCTGGAAGCGGTGATCTTCTGGCACCCGATCTATCGATTCGCCGGCGTGATCAAGCTGACGACCGCCGTGGTCTCGTGGGCCACCGTCATCGCATTGGTCCAGATTGTTCCGCAGGTGCTGCACTTTCCGGGCCTGGCCCGGCTGAATAAGGAACTGCGCGGCGAAATCGAAGAGCGAACTCGCGCTGAAAACGCACTCCGCCAAAGCGAAGTGAAACTGGCCGAGTTGCTGGCCAGCGAACGGGCCGCCCGCGGCGAGGCGGAGCGTGCCAATCGGATCAAAGACGAGTTCCTTTCGACGGTCTCGCACGAATTGCGAACGCCGCTCAGCGCAATTCTGGGATATGCCCAATTGCTGCTCCGCGGCGGCACGGAGGGAGAATTGTCCGAGGGGCTGACGGTGATCGAGCGCAATGCCAAGGTGCAGGCTCAGATCATCGAAGACCTGCTCGACATGAGCCGCATCATTTCCGGCAAAGTGCGGTTGGACGTGAAGCCGGTGGATTTGCTGCAAGTGGTCGAGTCGGCGATCGCCACGGTTCGCCCTGCCGCCGACGCCAAGGAGATTCGCGTACAGACCGTATTCGATCCCACCGCCGCGCCGGTGCTGGGCGATGGCGCGCGGCTGGAGCAAGTGGTCTGGAATCTGCTCACCAACGCCGTCAAGTTCACCCCTAAGGAAGGCCGAGTGCAAATCGTCGTGCAGCGGATCGGTTCGCACTGTGAGTTGAGCGTCAGCGACACCGGGCAAGGAATCAGGCCCGATTTTCTGCCATTCGTGTTCGACCGCTTTCGCCAGGCCGATTCGGCGACGACGCGCCGGCACGGCGGCCTGGGGCTGGGGCTGTCGATCGTCAAGCAGCTCGTGGAACTGCACGGCGGCACCGTCGAGGCGAAAAGCTCGGGCGATGGCGAAGGGGCAACCTTTGTGGTTCGACTGCCGATTCAGATTGTCCATGCCAGTGGAGACAGCCTGACGGGCCAGCTATCGTCGCAGGAACACATGACGCCGATCAACACGCCCAGCTTGCAGGGGGTGAAGATTTTGATCGTCGATGACGAGCCCGACGCGCGGGAACTGCTGCGGCGATTACTTGTCGAGCAGGATGCCGAAGTCTTCGTTGCCGCATCCGCGGATGAGGCGCTGGTGTTGTTCAAGCAACAGCGGCCCGATGTGCTGGTCAGCGACATCGGCATGCCTGACAAGGACGGCTACGACCTGATGCGCGCCGTGCGCGCCATGGCGGATGGCGAAGGAGGCAAAATTCCCGCCGCCGCTCTGACCGCCATGGCCCGCTCCGAAGATCGAATGCGAGCCATGCTGGCGGGTTACCAATCGCATCTCACGAAACCGGTGGACCCGATGGAATTGTTGGCGGTTGTGGCGTCTTTAGTTGGCCGGACGGGGAAGTAACCGCGGCTAGCGGCCACCACGCCCCCGGTCGCGGGATCCTGCGCCCCCACCGCCGCGCGAGCCTCCGTCCCCGCCCCCTCTTGGACCGCCATCCCCACCGCGCGGGCTCCCGTCCCCTCCTCGTTGAACACCTCGATCACTTCCACCGCCGCGATCGCCCCGGTCATTACTGCCGCGATCCACACCGCCGCGATCGCCGCCACTGGGCTGTTTGGGCACAACTCGTTCCACCTCTCCCCTGCCCTGGCCGTCCCCTTCTTGAACTCGCCCTTCTTGAACTCGAGGAGTGCCGCGCGGCTCAACTACGCGCGGGCCCCGCTCCACGGCGTTGGGTGGGGTGATTTGCATGCGCTGGGCAGCATTGTCTGGCGGGCCAATGGGGCGGGCCGCTCTGTATGGCGTTCGTTCGCCAGAACGCACGGTCGCCGTCCCCTGTCGCGCAGCTTCACCCCGCGGCAAATCGAACGTGCGTGGCTGATAATTGCGAGGCAATTCGACCCGTCCCTCGATGTCGCGGCCCCGCGCCGTCTCACCTGCCCGCGGAGTCAACCGCTCGGCACGAAGGTTGTTTCGCCCTTCCGCTTCCGCTTTTAGGCGATCCTGGCCAAGTCGTTGATAGTCACGGCTGCGCTGACCCAGATCGCGTCGTTCATTGTCGTTCAGACGCGTTACTTGGGTACCGCGATCGCGCACCAGATCATTCATCGGACGCACCAATGAACGCCCCCGATCCGCCACTTGCTCCCCCGCCGCTCGACGGAACCGATCCAGGTCGGCTGTCACATCCCGGTTAGACCGCACCCTGCCATCGCGGTAATCGCGCGCCAGATTGTTGTACCAGTCGCGATTCCGACTGCCGTAGCGCCACACGTCGTGAGCGAAGAACGGATCGTATCCGCGGTGACTAAGGTGGTACGCGTACCAAGGATAGTACCCCCGGCGACCGTCGAAATCGCCATAGTAATAGTGCCGATAGTTGGGCCCAATGAACAATGATGCAGTCAATAAGGCCGTATCGACCAGAGAGCGTGGCGTGAAGTAAAAACCGCGCGGGGCATAGTAGTCGCCTCGAAACCATACCGGAGCAAAGAGCCAGCCGCGACGTGCCAGGCCGTAGTCCCAGTAACCGTGGCAAAAGTAACTGCCGCGCGGTGAATAACAATAGCGATCGGGAATCCACAGCCAGTTGGCATACCCGCGACTCCAATAGCCGGGCCGCCAAAGATAACGCGCGTCCCCCCACCGCCAGCAGCCGGGAACCCAAAAGTAATCGTCGCCGGGCGAGGTGGTTGTAGGTCCTTCGTCGATATTGTCCGGCGGTTGCGGCAAGTAGGTGATGTGTTGGGCTTCCGCATCAACCCAGGAGCCGGCGACCCATTGATAGCCGTTGTCAATCTGCGCCCAATAGCCGGGGACCCACCGTTCTCCCGGCGGGGTATTGCGCCAGATGCCGCTCACCCAGATGTAGTCGTTGCGATCTTCATCCCAAGCCCAGTAACCGGGAATCCAACTGACGTGGTCCCCTTGGGGGCGAGCGTCGGGAGGAAGCTCTTCAATCGCAGCCGGGGGCTGCTTTTTCACGATCATCCCCGGCTCATGTTTGAAGTCGATGGGCTCAGCAAAGGCTTCGTGGATCGGCCCGCGGGCGAGAACTTCGATGTTGTTGTCAGGGGCGTTTTTGTCGCTCGCATCGTTATCGACGTTAGTAATTGGCTCCCTGCGTTGCGCACCTGCCGGCGGCGCCGCTAATTGGGCTGGTGGCGGATTTGGGATGCGCTCCTGTCCCTGGACCTTTGCTATCGGCCGGCATGACATCGGCCCCGCAATTGCCGCGACAATGCTTAGCATCGCCCAATGGAATCCGGGTAAGGTTTTAAAAGATCGAATTCTGGGTTGGCAGGACATGGCACAGCGCTCCTGGAAAATTATCAGGCTATTACGCTCCAGGCCTCGATCGAGGCACTCGTTAGAGAGATTTGATGGCAAATCCCGTGCCCTATAAGCGATTAGCGACGCAAGTTGTCGATGTCGCGGAATTTAAAAGGAAGTTGGTCTGCAGACTGCCGCACTTACTGGCAATTGAGACGCCACGTTGGTCCCATTGCACTCAATATTGCCGGAATGCGAGAGGAGCTTTTGAAGAGATTAGATCGCTGCAATCGTGCGGTTTGGCGAAAATGTAGAACAAATGTAGAACAATGGAAGAACTCTGTCCTGTCACGGCGACAGGTTCGCAATACCACGCGACTCGCGGCCATGAGGGCAGCCCAGTCCGGCATACCATTAGCTCATAACCAATGCGGCGCGATGCATGTAAGAAGCTTTAGAATTGGCGTTTTTAAGGAGTAGTGACAATGGCAACGCAAAAGCAGAATCAACAGTCATTGGATGATGTCGGACAGGTCGTCACCTATCATTGCGATCAATGTGGTCATGAAATCCAGGTGGACGCTCCACGGGCGGAGGGCCATGCTCCGGTGTGCTGCGGCGAGGAGATGAGAGTGGTGAAACATCAACCGCATCAGCGCCACGATCAATCGTCTCAGTCGCGGCCATCAATGGCGCAACCCAGCGGGGCACGATCGGATCAAACGGGAATGCCCTATGGCAAGTCGCAACGGGCGGGCAAGATGACGCCCGGTGGTTGAGATCAGGACGAGTAGCGTGTTGCTCGCCGCGAGTGCTTTGAGAAGATATGAAGATAACATTCCGTCACCTATCTCAGAACCGAGGGTCCGATGTTGAAGTCCGCGCCGTCTACTGTTCCGCCGACTAGCCGAGCGCCGCGTCCGATTCGCGTCGGGGTCTTTTCGTCCGCCGCGTCCGCCGATCATGCCGTGGAAGGTCTGCTGCTTGCAGGATTCACGAAAGCGGAGATCACGGTCGTCTGCAATGATCAAGCGGCCAACGAGCATTTTCGCCCGTTTGAGCATCAGCACCCGGCGGGCACGTTCACGCCGACCACGGCTGTGGCGGGAGGTGTGATTGGCGCCGTGTTAGGGGGACTAACCGTGGCAATTGGCGCCGCGGCTACCGGTGGCGCCGCCCTGCTGGCGACGGCGCCGATCGCGGTGTGGGGAGGTGGCGCGGCGGGTGGATTGATTGGCGCCATGATGTCGCGCGGTGTTGAGCAAGAGTTGGCGAACTTCTATGACCAGGCGGTCAGCGAAGGGCAGATTCTGGTGGCGGTCGACATCCCCAATAACGACATTCCCGATGACAATGCGGCGCGGTTGGCGCTGGCTGCGAAAATCCTGGCGGAAGCCGGAGCCAAGCCGCTGAAATTGCCTGAACAATGAGGTGCGTCTGAGGGATCCACTAAGTGGGAGACTGAAGCCATGATTAGGAAACTCCCCTCTGGAGAATACCGGCTCTATTCCCGCAAAAGAAATCCGCGCACCGGAAAACGGCGAAACCTGGGGACGTTCTCCAGCCGCACGGCGGCCGAACAACATGAGAAAGAAGTCCAGTATTTTAAGCGGCACTAAGTGCAAGCCAAATCAGAACATCGTCAAGGAGCATCCCCATGCCACGCGGCGATAAATCAAAATACACCGACAAGCAGAAGCGGCAAGCCGAGCATATCGAAGAAGGCTACGAAGACCGCGGCCTAACCGAAAAGGAATCCGAACGCCGCGCCTGGGCGACTGTCAACAAAATGACCGGCGGCGGGAAGAAGCCAGGCGGATCGGGTCGTGGCAAGAAGACGAATCTGGCGCCCGCCAAAAAAGGTGGCCGGCTCGGCGGGCAAGCTGCCGCGGCACGGCCTAAAAAAGATCGCGTTGCATCTGCCAAGAAAGCCGCTCGCACGCGTGCCCACAAAAAAACCGCGCACGCTTAACGAGAACTTTTAGGGAGCCTCAGTCGGCGTCACGCGCAGCCGCACTTGGCGACTGTCGCGCAGCACCACGACCTCCGCGGCTCGCCCAATTTTTTCGGGCGCTAACAGTCGATGCAGATCGTCCACACCCGTGACCGGCCGATCGTCCAGTTCAATCATCACGTCTCCTTCGCGTAGTCCGGCCTGCGCGGCGGGACTGCCGTTCTCGGCGGAGAGGACCAGCACGCCTCCTTCCTGCAATAAATCGTGTTCTTGGATGACGTGGCGGTGCAGAATGACATCCTGGCTCGCCACGCCAAGATAGGCTCGTCGCACTTTGCCCCTGGCCACTAACTCCGCCGCCACGAACCGGGCCGTGTTGCTGGCCGTGGCGAAGCAGATTCCCTGGGCGGGAAGAATGATCGCGGTGTTCACGCCGATCACCCGGCCGCGCGAGTCGACCAGCGGCCCGCCCGAATTGCCCGGGTTGAGCGCCGCGTCGGTCTGGATGACGTTTTCGATGAGCCGCCCCGAGATGGATCGCAGCGTGCGGCCCAGCGCGCTGACCACGCCGGCAGTCACCGAAGCCTGGAACCCGAACGGATTACCAATAGCGATCGCCAGTTGCCCGACCTTCACGGCGCTGGAATCTCCCAGCGGGACCGTGGGCAGTTCGCTGCTGCGAACCCGAATCACAGCCAGGTCGGTGGCCGGATCGTCTCCGATCAGCTTCGCGTCGAGCTGAAATCCGTCCGACAGGGTGACCCTGATTTTGTCGACGCCATGGACGACGTGGCTGTTGGTCAGGATGAACCCGTCTTCCTGGAAGACGAAGCCGGAGCCGCTGCCGCCGCGCTCCCCCTGAGCTTGCCGCCGAATCTCGATATTGACCACCGCCGGACCGACGGCGTCGACCGTGCTGGTGACCGCCCGGCTGTAGGCGTCCAGCAATTCGTTGTCGGAATCCGCTCCCTGCTGGAGCGCCCTGTTGGGGTTGTTAGCGCTGAATGATGAGATGTGTCTGACTGCGACCATCGACTCTCTGCCTTTCACGCGTTGAATTGAAGTTTGAGTTGAATCGGAGTCCGGTGAGGACTCCGCTCGTTTGCTTGAATTTCGTTGGCTTCAATATGAAAGTATTCGGTCGCGGCTCGGCAAAGGAAAGGTCGGCCGCAGGGGCAGCGGGAAGCGGACGTTCGGCCCCTCGCAGGACGATCACGGCCGGCCGCTATAAAATCACGTCTGCTTCTCCCAGCATGACCACGCCCGTAACCGGTCATTATCCAAGCCGGCCAGACCCATCGGCCTGGCTCGCTAACTAGACCAACTCGGTACAATTACACGAGTGGCACCTGTGCATGAACCGGCCGTCGGGCGTTGAATCAACCGACCGGCCAATCGAGCGAGTCAACCCATGAGCGACGATCTAGTTCTCAGCCGCCCCTATGTCGAGCAAATGCTCGCCGCATATCGGCGCGATGCCAACGCGGTTCCGGTCGAGTGGCGGCGATATTTTGACGAAGCGCAAGGCAACGGTGCCGAGAAGTCCCAACAGGTAATTGTCCAACCGTCCAAAGATGGTGTTCCGACTGCGTCCCCAACAGTCCCGTTGCCAACGGCCACCGTTGACGACTATCGCCTCCAATGCCTGGCGGACGACGTGGTCCATGCCTATCGCGTCCGCGGCCATCTGCTGGCGCAGATCGATCCGCTGGGCATGCGGCGCGTCGACGTGCCGGAGCTTGATCCGGGCCACTACGGACTGTCCGAAGCGGATCTGCTGCGCCCGCTGCCGACCAGCCGTGACCGCCACGGTCAACCCACGACGATGAAGGCGATCGTGGATCGCCTGCGGACCATCTATTGCGGCTCGATCGGCGTACAGTACATGCATCTGGACGACCTCGAAGCGCGCACCTGGCTGCAAGATCGCATTGAGCGCTCGGTCGGCCGGGAGAAATTGTCGCACGACATGCAGCTTCGCATTCTGACGCGGCTGACGGACTCCGTGCTATTTGAAGAGGCGGTGCGCAAGAAGTATGTCGGCGCGAAGACGTTTTCGCTCGAAGGCTCGGAAACGCTGATCCCGCTGCTGGATCTGGCGATTGAGAAGGCCGCGTCGCAAGGAGTGCGCGAAATTGTCCTGGGAATGGGGCATCGAGGGCGGCTCAACGTGCTGGCCAACGTAATAGGCAAGCGGACGCAAGACATTTTTTGGGAGTTCCAGGACGTCGACGCGCCGGCCTATCGTCATGGCGACGTGCGCTATCACCTGGGTTACAGCAGCGACTGGACCACGGCCGACGGCAAGAGCGTACACTTGTCGCTCTGCTTCAACCCCAGCCATCTTGAGTTCGTCAATCCGGTGGTGCTGGGCCGGCTGCGGGCGAAGCTCGATCGCAGCGGCGGCGGACCCGAGCGGGGTTTGGCCGTGCTGATTCATGGCGACGCGGCGTTCGCCGGGGAAGGGGTGGTTCAGGAAACTTTCAACCTGAGCGAACTGCCGGCGTACACCGTCGGCGGGGCGCTGCATATCATCGTCAATAATCAGATCGGCTTTACCACGCCCCCGGCCGAGGCCCGTTCCAGCGACTACGCCACCGCGGTGGCCAAGATGCTGCAAATCCCCATCTTTCACGTCAACGGCGAAGATCCCGATGCGGCGGCGGAAACAGTGGCCATCGCGCTGGAGTTTCGAGAGCGATATCACCGCGACGTGGTCATCGATATGTATGGCTACCGGCGCTGGGGGCATAACGAAGAGGACGACCCCAGCTTCACACAGCCGGTTCTGTATCGCGAGATCCGCAACCACGCCGGCGTGCGTGATCGCTATCTGGAACGCCTGCTCACGTCCGGCCAGGTCACACGCGAGGAAGCCGAGGGAATCGCCGATAAGCGGCGCGAGGCCATTCGGGCGGCGTTCGAGTCGGCGCAAGTGCCGGAGTTCAAACCGGTGATGCAGTTTCGCGGCGGATATTGGAGCGGATTTTTCGGCGGGCCGGAGCCGGCGGAAGATGTTCCCACGGGGATCGATCGGGGCCACTTGGTGGACATTGTGCAGCGGCTCAGCACGCTGCCGGCCGACTTTCATGTTCACCCTAAGTTGGAACGCTCGCTGGTCGCGCGCCGCGATATGGCCCGCGGCACGCGTCTGTTCGATTGGGCGACGGCGGAGATCGTGGCACTGGCCTCGTTGGCGGCGGCCGGATATCGGATCCGCCTGACTGGGCAAGACACGGCGCGTGGCACGTTCAGCCAGCGGCACGCAGTGCTGCACGATTACCAGGATGGCCACACGTGGTTCCCGCTGGAGCAGTTCGCGCCGTCGCGATCCATGGTCACGCTCTGCAACAGCCCTCTCTCCGAAGTCGGCGCGTTGGGCTTTGAATATGGATACAGCCTCGACTACCCCGACGCACTGGTCGCCTGGGAGGCGCAGTTTGGCGACTTCGTCAATGTCGCGCAGGTGGTCATCGACCAGTTCATTGCCAGTGCCGAAGAGAAATGGCATCGGCTCAGCGGCTTGACGCTGCTGCTGCCGCACGGCTGGGAGGGACAGGGGCCGGAGCATTCGTCGGCCCGGCTGGAGCGGTGGCTGCTGCTGTGCGCTAACGACAATCTGCAAATTGTGCAGCCCAGCACGCCGGCGCAATATTTTCACTGCCTGCGACGGCAGGTGCTGCGGCCCTGGCGAAAGCCGCTGGTGGTGCTCACACCCAAGAGCATGCTGCGGCATCCGGAAGCCACGTCGCCGCTCGAAGAGTTTGTCACAGGGTATTTCCGCCGGGTCATTCCCGATCTGGTTGCCGTGGGCTCGCCCAGCGGATCGGCCAAGTCGGCAATCAGCCGGGTTTTGCTCTGTAGCGGCAAGATCTATTACGATCTGGTGGAAGCCCGCCAAAAGAACGAACGTTGGGACGTAGCCATAGTGCGATTGGAGCAGTATTGCCCGCTTCCCTGGCGTGAATTGAGCGAGGCGATTGCCACCTACGCCGCCGATACACCGGTGATCTGGGTTCAGCAGGAGCCGGAGAACATGGGGGCGTGGCAATACCTGAGCATGCAGTGGAACGCGCATGCGGCGATCGGCCGGCCGCTGCACCACATCACCCGTCCCGCCGCGTCGAGCCCGGCCAGCGGTTCGCGACGCGTCCATCTGGCTGAGGAAGAACGCTTGTTCACGGCGGCGTTCGCGAACGAAACCATTCCCCGTCAACCGTCGCGCCGGCAGCAGCCGGAGGATGCCATCCGATGAGCGGTGAGATCATCATTCCCGAATTGGGCGAATCGATTCACGACGTGCGCGTTGCCCGCTGGTTCAAGCAAGCGGGTGAAATCGTCAAGCAGGACGACGATCTGGTCGAGATCGAGTCGGAGAAGGCGACTGTTGTGCTTCCAGCGCCGCAGGCGGGGCGTTTGGCCAGCGTGCTGGTGGAGACGGGGGCCGAAGCGAAAGTCGGGCAGGTAATCGGCCAGATTGAAGCGGTGGCTCAAGCCTCGCAGCCGGAGAAGAAAGCACAGCCCGAAACGAAGGCCCAGCCGGAAAAAGAGGCTTCTTCGCCGTCAGCGCCGGCTGCCCAGCCCGCTCCCGCGGAAAACTTTCATCCCGCCGGCCCGGACGTGCGCCGCGCCTTACGCGAGCACGGCTTGACCGAAGCGCAAGTCGCCGCCGAAGAACCGCCCGGCGCCCGGTTGACGCGAACGTCGGTCGAACAATACGTGCGCCGCCATGCTGAGGCAGAGCCAGCCGCACCCCCAACGCTGGCACCGCCGCCCCCCTTGGCCGTGGTACCCACAGTCATTGCTCCGTCATCGGTAGCGCGAGATCGCCCCGAGGAAGTCGTGC
>JAIOQB010000299.1 GCA_021413585.1 Planctomycetia bacterium | reverse complement strand
GTCGGCCCCGTCGATGATCAAGTTCACGCCGCCGCTGATCACGGCCACCCATTCGTTGCTGGCCGTGTCGGGAAACCATTCGGCCTGCACCCGCACGTCGCTGCGGGGGAAGGCTCGCAGGCGGCGCGTGCCGGGGGGCGGGGCGCCAACGGCTGTTGGCGCGGCCGGTGCGATGGCAAACTCGGCCGTGCGTACTACCTGGCCCTGGGTCGGCTCGCGAGCAGCGACCGCACGGGAATACAAATCGAGCACCGGCTGCGTGCCGTCCACCAGCCGGCCGATGCGCACCTGCGGTTCTTGATCGCTGAACAGGTTGCCCACCCAGGTTTCGGCGCGGAGCTTCGGCGTGGCCGCGGGCAATTGTCCGGCCGCGGCGGGCGATTCTCCTGATCCGGTCCAACCGCCAGCGGCCGGCAGCGCTGCCACCGGAGAAATCCCGTCGGGCGTTTGCTCGTAGATGGCGACTTTACCTTCGAGGTACACGTTCACCAGATTCCGGCCGCGCGGCGAGTTGTCTTCGCGATGTATGCACAGCACGGCGCTGCGGCTGCGTGTGGTGAGCGGCCCCTGGTTGATCTGGCAGTGGCCGTTGAGCACCCAGACGTCGGCGGTGCCATCGGCAAAACGATGCGCCTCATCGGCGGAGAACTGCACGACGTCGCCGCGGCGGGCGGAGGAAAACTCCACCTGGGCAAGCGCGGTGCTGGGAGCCAGCATTGTGATGCCAGTCGTCGCGGCCACGAAGAGCGCAGCCGCCAGCGCGCAACGTAAGAGTTTCCGCCAACGATTGTCGCGATCATTGCGCGCGCGGATTGCCTCGACGTGCGCCGCGGCAGGGCATGCCATGGACGCACGAAGTCTGTTGGGCGGACGAGGTTTGATCGCGCTCGGAGCCAGACGAGAATCCTTGCCTGCGAACCGCTGCCCGCGAAGCGCCAAAATCGGCGCCGCGCGACGTGGTCGCAAGGTCAATCCAGAGAACCTGTTACGAACTGAAAGCGCACCCCTGAATCGGGGGCGGGATTATAGAAATGCCGGGGCGGCGGGGTCAAGTGAGGTTAAGTGGTTCGACAGCACGCGCAAGTGGCTAGCGGGCATGGGGTTGCGCAAGCGTCGCGAGTGGAGTCCCAGGCTCCGCTTAGTAGGTTCCGCCTGCCGGGCGGTACCTTGCGCCGCCAGCAGGCGTGCCACATCAACCGCCCACTAGCCCGATGGCATCGCTCGTCGTCCCATACTTGCGCGTGGGGCAGTGTCGTTTTCCGACGCCCAAATGAAGATCAAGTCGGAGGCGCTGAGGTACCGCCCGGCAGGCGGAACCTACTGGCAAGCGCCATTCCGCTCACTACTCGTGCAACGAGTACAGCAGCACATTGATCGCGATCCGCGCCGCGTCTTCGGGAATGTACCCATGACACTGCGGCGCCGCCTGGTGCTCCAGGGCACAACTGATATCGAACGGCGAGAAGATCACCACGTAGCGCTCGCCGACTTTGGCTCCTTCCAGCACCGGTTCGACGTCGTTGCGGAGCTTGATCTCCAGCGGCTCTCCTTGCCGGTGCCGGACCGCTTCGCGGCGCGTGACGTGGGTAATGTCCTGGCCACCATAGGCAGTCGTGAAGATTGGGTCGGTCATCGGAATGCGGGCCAGCGCGGCGGCCGGCACGACGCGGCGCATCTCGCGGCGGAAGGCTTCGGCAAACGCGGGGCTGGCGCAGAGCGAATCGCCAAAGATCATGCCGCCGCGCTCGACGAACTTCTTAAGCTGATCCACTTCCGGCTGGCTGAGTCGGAAATCATTGCGGCCATGCAGGAAGACGAAGTGATAGTTGAACAGGCTCTCGTCGGTGATCTCCAGCAACGGCGCCTTGGGATCGACGTGCAGTTCGTAGCCCTTGGCCAGCGCTTCCAGCAGGTTCGTCAATGCCCGCGGGGCGTCGTCGCAGCCGCCGGCGTGTTTTAGCTTGGCGATCGCCAGATGCCCACGCTTGCTTTGCGTGTGAGTGTCGGCCATCTGCACGTCGCGGGGGACTTCCTCCTTCTTCTTCAAGTTCCGATTGGTGGCGTAGGCCAGCACATTGATGCCGATCGCGCGGCACGCCTCCAGTTCATCCGCCACGGCGGGGGCCAGCGGCGGATCGCGGTGCGCTCGGTCCAATTCCCAGTAGCAAGCCACGTTGCCGGTGCAGAGCACCACGCTGGTGCGGCAGCCGACGTCGATTCCCCACAGCCAGCGAGTTTTGGGGTCGACAAATTGCGGCTTCACCTTCTCTTCGATCGACCAGATCGGATGATCGGGCTCGAGCGGCTTGAGCGCCAGTTGCGGCTCGGGGAACACGTCTCGCATCAGTTGTTTGAACGACTCGGCAAACTCAGCCCCTTCGCAGCAGGCGTCGGCGAAGATGAAGCCCCCTTCTTCAACGTACGCTCGCAGCAGATGCTTTTGCTCGTCGTTGGCAAATACCAGCCGATCGCGGCCGGAAAGAAACAGCACCGGCGTCTGACAATAATCCCCGAGCGTCGCGGTGCGGCCGTCGATGATCTGCCACGTCAT
Organism: Planctomycetia bacterium; assembly: GCA_021413585.1. Taxonomy (GTDB): domain Bacteria; phylum Planctomycetota; class Planctomycetia; order Pirellulales; family UBA7805; genus JAIOPX01. The sequence goes on along the minus strand of JAIOQB010000299.1, from coordinate 4,780 downwards.
CGGCAGCTTCCACTTCTTCTCGGCATATGCAGTCAGATGCGCTAGGTCATGCCGCAGCAGATTCCAGTCGTTTCCAGGGCGCTGCAATTTTGAAATCAGCACCGGCCGCCGCCCCTTAGCCAGAAACAACAGCGCAAATGACGTAGAGACATGTTCCATGGCCTCGCCCGGGCCCAATCCGCTCCAGCCGCCGGCGGCGTCCTGCGAGTGCAGCAGCAGGTTGGCCCCCTCGCGAAACCAATCGTATTGCCGCGGCTGCCCCGCGCGGGCACCACCGACAAAGAACCGCCGCGCCGCAAGCCGGCCCGCCCGCTCCAAACCGTAAAGGTAATAGTGTCGATTCCAGTTTGATCGAGAAGCGGCATCGATCGGCCGCTCCCCCGCCTGCGGATTGTGGCTGATGTTGAAATTGTCGCCGAGCCACGCCAACGCGTTTTCCACCGCTTCGCTCTGCTGCTGATTGACGCACTGGCACCCCCCCTGATCGGCGCGGGCGTCGTCTGGGCTGGCGCTGGCCGAGGCGATGATCATCGAGCTGATCCCCGCGCTGGTCATGCTCCCCGTGCTCGGCGCGCCATGCACATAGCCCCAGGAACCGCGGCCGTTCTTCGTCCGCTCCCAATAAATCAAGGCCTGCTTCCAGACTTCCGGATTGATCTTCACGCCCGCTTGTTCGGCGTCGTAGAGCGCGAGCAGGGCGAACTGCGTGTTCGAGTTGTCCACGCGTCCGCCGGCCTCTTGCGGATAACCCCAGGCGCCGCGGCCGTCGCCATCGGATTGCTGCGTTCGTTCGAGCAGTTGGGCATTGCGGCGAATGGTCGGCAGATCGGCCGCCTCGCCCGCGCGGCAGAGCGCCATGGTCTGCAGGGCGACGTCATATGTCCGCTCGGGGGTGATCGAGCGGAGATGCTTCAGTGCCCGCTGGACGGCTGGGTCTTTCGTTGGCACGCCCGCTTCGATCAAGGCGAGTGTGCAGAGCCCGGTCTCGCCCCCTTGGAACCCGGGCCACGAGGTCCAGCCGCCGTCGGGCTTTTGTTCGCGTTTCAGGAAGGCGATCGCCCGTTCGATCGAGCGGCGAAACTCGGCCGGGTTAATGTCACTGTCTTTGTTGTTCGGATCTCTACCGGCGTCTTTGTCCGCATCCGCATCGACCCGGCGGGCAAGCCGCTCCACGCCGGCGGCCAACTGGTCGGCCGGATGCTGGGCCAGGGCGACGGTGCTGAGCGCCCCCGCCAACACCGTGCTGGCCGCGACGGCCAAAATCGTCCTAAGAAAAGAGTGGCCCATCATGGGCTCCTGTCGATGCGAATTGGTGCGAAACTCCGCTTCGCGTAATGGCCGAATTGCCGCCGCCCCGCGCTGCCTATGCAATCAGCAAGAACTGCCAAACGGGCCGCCACGCGTCACCATAACCATTGTAGATTTCGCAGCTTATGTCAGCAAGCCAATCGCGAAGCAAGTTGCTGGTTTGCGTAGCTACCGATAGAATGAAGGCGGTTGAGACGGCGAAGCGAGCGATCGAACCTGATGCGGCCCGCCGCAGGAACATCAAGTAGACGCTGGGGAGTGTGGCCAGGTTCCGTCAGCCACGCTGGGTTGTTTTGGCGTGACGCGAAGGCAAGGGCAGACAAGCTGCCCATGGCACCCAGTCTTCGTGCTTGATCGCACGATGTTGATTCGCACGATTTTTTGCAGCGAAAGGAATCTCGATTGGCCACGAAGCCCCGCAGCCTCGGCGACATCCTGCAGGAGTTCAGCCAGCACCGGCACGTGATGCGTGAGGAGCTGCAAAAGGTCATCGTCGGCCAAGACGAGGTGATCGAGCAGCTCTTCGCCGCGATCTTCACCCGGGGGCACTGTCTTTTGGAAGGCGTGCCCGGGTTGGCGAAGACGTTGATGGTCAGCACGCTGGCCCGGATTCTTGACATTCGCTTTAAGCGCATCCAGTTCACTCCCGACCTGATGCCCTCGGACATCACCGGCACTAACGTGCTGGAGGAAGACGACGCGCGGCGGCGGAACTTCCGCTTTGTCGAAGGCCCCATCTTCACGAACATTCTGCTGGCCGACGAAATCAACCGCACGCCGCCGAAGACGCAGGCCGCCCTGTTGCAGGCGATGCAGGAGCGGGAAGTGACCGTGGGGCAGACCACCTATTCGCTCCCCGACCCGTTCTTTACCATCGCCACGCAAAACCCGATCGAGCAGGAAGGGACGTACCCTCTGCCCGAAGCGCAGCTCGACCGGTTCATGTTCAACATCAAGGTGGGTTACCCCTCGTCCGACGAGGAAGAGCGGATCCTGTCACAAACCACGCGGCACGAAAAGCCGGAAGTGCGGAAGGTGCTTTCCGCCAAGGCGATCGTCAACCTGCAGAAGCTGGTGTTCTCCGTGGCGGTGAGCGAGTACATCGTGAAATACGTCGCCCGGCTGGTGCGGGCCACTCGTCCCCGCGACGCCTCGGCCCCGGAGTACGTGCGCGACCTGGTCGACTGGGGAGCCGGCCCGCGGGCAGGGCAATTCCTGATCCAAGGGGGCAAGGCCCTGGCGGCGATGAACGGCCGCTTCAGCGTGGCGATCGAAGATATCCGCAAAATCGCCATCCCCGTGCTGCGACACCGCATCAGCACGAACTTCCAAGCCCAGGCGGAAGGGATGACGAACGAAGACGTGATCGACCGGCTGCTGAAGGACGTGCCGACGCCGGAGATACCGAAATTTGAGAAGTAGCGGGCGGGTTTTTTGAACCACAGAGGCACAGAGGCACAGAGACGGAATGGAGAAGAATGACCAATGACCAAATTTCAATAACCAATAAAGGAGCTGCGCCAGATTTCTTGGAGATTGGAATTTGGAGATTGGTCATTAGTTTCCCTCTCTGTGCCTCTGTGGTTCAATCCTTCTTTTGATTGATCGCCGTGAACGGCACAAAATGCCCTCGACTGAACAATATCTCAAGCCCGAAGTCATTCGCCAAATCGCTCGGCTGGACTTGCGCGCGCAGTTCATCGTTAAGGGCTTCATGCAGGGGATGCATGCCAGCCCGTTTCATGGGTTTTCGGTTGAGTTCAGCGAGCATCGCAAGTACACCAGCGGCGACGATCCCAAAGACATCGACTGGATGGTGTACGCCAAGACCGACAAGTACTACGTCAAGAAGTTCGAGGCCGAGACGAACATCCACGGCTATCTGGCGATGGATCTCAGCCGCTCGATGGGCTACACGTATCGCCAGCAATTGACGAAGTTCGAGTACGGCATCTGCCTGGCCGCCGCGATGTGCTATCTGATGATCCACCAGCAAGACCCGGTGGGGCTGATCACGTTCGACGAGAAGGTGCGCGACAGCCTGCCGCCGAAGTCCAAGCGGAAGCAACTCGGCACGGTTCTTTCGCACCTGGCGCGGCTGAAGCCGTCGGGCAAGACGGACATCGCCCAGAGCATCGTGCAGATTGCCGCCATGCTGCGGCAGCGGAGCCTAGTGATGATATTTTCCGATCTGCTGGCCGACACCGCTCCGGTGTTCCGCTCGCTGCGGCGGCTGCGGCATCGAGGGCACGACGTGATCTTGTTTCATATTCTGGACGAAGCCGAAGTGAAGTTTCCGTTCGACGGCATGATCGAGTTCAACGAACCCGAGACGGATGAAAAACTGCAAGTGGACGCCACGAACTTCCGCGGCGACTACGTGGCGGGCATCGAGGCGTTTCGCGAGGAGTATCGGCAAGAGTGTTACCAAAGCGGCATCGACTACGTGCCGCTGGATACGAGCATGCAGTTCGACCGGGCACTGACTGAATACCTGACGAGCCGGCAGGCGCGGTTTTAGCGACGCGGGTTGCCGCGAGGCGGTACGCGGCAGCGCCCTGTTTTGGCGGGCGTTTAGAATGGAGGCAAAGCGCCGGCGGGTGGCGCAAAACAAGCGGGGGAGCGGAACCACGCTTTACCCTCCCTCAGCCCCTCCCTGAAAGGGAGGGGAGTAGTTCGAACAGCGCGGCATTGCTTCACATCGCACATCGTCCATCGCAAATCGCACATCAAAGATGCCCATCTTCGTCACGCCACTGATGCTGCTGGGGACCGCACTTGTGGCGGTGCCGATCTTGCTGCATCTGCTGATGCAGCAGCAGCCGCGGCATTTGGAGTTTCCGGCGCTGCGTTTCATCGTGCAGCGGCGCGACGTGAATCGGCGGCGGCTGCGGCTGCGGCATCTGTTGTTGCTGCTGTTGAGGGCCGGCGCGATCCTACTGCTGGCCGCGGCGCTCGCCCGGCCGGTGTTTCAATCGGCCGGACTGCTGGCGGGCGGCGATGCGCCGTTGGCCGCGGCGCTGGTGTTCGACACGGGGCCGCGGATGGAATATCGCAACCGCAATCAAACGCGGCTCGAAGCGGCGCAGAAGCTGGGCCGCACGCTGCTCGCCCAGCTTCCCGCCGACAGCGACGTTGTGGTCCTCGACGGCCAAACCGCGCGGGCCGATTTTGACATCGAACGCGGCATGGCCGGCTTGAAGATCGATCGACTGACCATATCTCCCGCCACGCAGCCGCTGCTCGCCGAGTTCGATCAGGCTCTGGCAGTGGTTCGCAAGAGCACCAGGCCGCGCAAGGAGATCCATCTGTTTACGGACCTCTCGCGTGCGCAATGGGGAGGCGATCAGATGGCCGCCTGGCGGAAGCGGCTCAAGGAAAATCCCGACGTGGCGGTGTACGCGATCGACGTCGGCGTGCCCGATCCGCAGAACTTTGGGCTCGGGCAGATCGATCTCTCGAATCAAATCGT
>JAIOQB010000298.1 GCA_021413585.1 Planctomycetia bacterium | reverse complement strand
CGGTCGTGGCCGGGTGGGCACCGGCGATGCCGCCGTATTATACTGAGTAGCTTAGGTTTTCCGACGGACTGGTTGGGCGGGATAAGTGCAAATGGTCAAAGGTCTCTGCATCACGGGCATGGCATTCGGTGCCCTTTTGGTCGTGATCTTTGGCATCGATTTGGCGATCGGGATGCCGTTCGGCCGGCCCAGCGCGATGATGAACATCGTGTTTATCGTGGCCGGGATTCTGCTGGCCCTGATGGGCTGGTCGCTGCAGCGCGAGCAGACGTAAGCGGCGTGCAGATGTAGCGTGGGTGCTTGCACCCACGAAGTCCAGCGCAGGAACGTGGGTGCAAGCACCCACGCTACGTCGCATCCTAGCAGCCGGTTTCTACGCAGCCCGGGCACGCAAGATCGAGCAGGCGGAAGAACTCGGCGCCACGGCCAATTGGTCGGCCATCTCGGCGAGCGTCAACAATCGCAGCGATCCCTCCTGCCGCCGGCGGTCGGCATGGCGCAAGATGCGCTCTAACGATCCGAGTGCATCGCGCCCTGCGGCAAACCCTGCCGCGTCAACGCCCAGATGAAACAGCGTGCCGCCGGCGATGGCGCGGTCGATGCCTCGTCGAGCATTCATCCCGCCGAGCGAGTTGCGGAGCCAGCCCCCTTGGTTTGGCACGTGGCACGAGACCCCCAGTCGCCACACGCCAAACCGCAGCGTACGCACGAGTGGCCCACTTGGCGCTTCCGCCGCGCCGCTGTTCACGACCAGATTGATTCCGCGGCGGGCCAGTCCGGAGAGGTCCACATGGGACAGCTCCCCTCGCACCAGCACGGAGGTCACGACCTGACCGTGCGTCCGCAGTTCGCGCGAAAGGGTCAGGAGTCGCGGTAAGGCTTCGGGCGACCCGGCGACGGCAGCTTTGGCATCGTACCTGAGCGCGATCCCATGGTTCTGCGAATGAGTCAGCGATTCAGCCAGTTCGGCTGCGGCAGGCGAACACTCCAGCCCCCAGGTGACCGGCACGTTGTAGCCGTCAAACAACTTGCACAACCGAGTGGCAACGTTTTCCGCTGATCCGCGGCGGCTTTCCGATGCCAGAGCCTGCGAGAGGTCGACAGAAACCACCAAGGCGGGGCCAGGAATCGTGGCCGGGGGCAACAATCGCATCGACAGCCTCCCTGCTTTCGCGTAGTCCAATCCGTGATCCGCCGTCGCGCAGCCTGCGCATAGTCAGCCTATCGGATTGAGTTCGGCAGTCTCCGGGCCACCCCATGATGAACCGAGCAGAATTGAGGGCTGGGTTAGCCCCGGCGGGGATGCCACGGGAATGGGTGGCGCGGCTGCTGCCGGTTGCGCTTGCGGGTTTTCCGACCTGCGGGGAGTTTGACGGCATGCGAACCTGCAGGGTTTTGCCAGAGTACCCCTCACGCTCCACATGAGGATATTGATATCAGCATCACGCGGAGCGTGATGGGTACAATCCCGCCCCTTCGCCGGAAGGGAGGGGAGTACCTTACGTCTTATCGCGCAGAATGGCGGCGATGATTCCCGCGGTGGTGTACTCGGTCGCTTCGATGGCGGGAGCGTGGCCCAATTCGCGGAGCGTAGCCGAGGTGATCGGGCTGATGCTCACCAGTCGCGTCTGCCGCAGCGTCTCGCCAAATAGGTTGACCACCGACCGCGCGATCGCAGAACTCGTTACCGTCAGCCAGTCAATCTGCCCCTCAGTCAGCGCGGCGGCGATTTCCGCGTCGGGCGTGGTGACGTCGTCGCTCTGATAAACCACGACCTGGGTCACCGCGCCGCCAGCCGCCGTGAGTTCGCTAGCCAGCAGTTCGCGGCCGCGGCTGGCTCTGGCCAAAAGAAAGCGTTGGCCTTTAGATTGGGCTACCAGAGCAGCGGCGAGCGATTCTGCCCGATATTCTTCGGCCGGCACCATGTTCGCCTTCAGGTGGAAACCTGAGAGCGCCGCGGCGGTCTGCGGACCGATGGCCGCCAGTTTGATGTTTCCCAAACGGCGCAGGTCGCCGTGTTGTTCCAGCAGTCGGTGGAAAAACCACTGCACTCCGTTAGCGCTCGAAAATACCAGCCAATCGAACTCGTGGAGTCGTGTCAGCGCGGCATCAACGCTTTGCCAGTCGGGCGGCGGGCCGATTGTGATTGCCGGCTGCACCAGCGTCCTGGCCCCGAGTTCCGCCAACTGGTCGCACATCTCGATCGACTGATCGGCGGGTCGCGTCACCAGCACCGTCCGACCAAACAACGGCCGCTGTTCGAACCAGTTGCCCGACGCAGCCCAACCGGCCGCCGAGCCGACCGAGTCGCCTACCACCACTAGCGCCGGCGGGCGCAATTTGCGCGACGCCATATCATCGGCCACCGTGCCGAGCGTGCAGTGGATCGTCTGCTGATCCGGCCAAGAACACCGCCGCACGATTACCGCCGGCGTGGCGGCATCCCGCCCGGCGTCGATCAGTGCGTTGGACCAATGCCGGGCTGTGGTCACCCCCATGTAAAACACCAGCGTGCCGGGGAACGCCGCCAGCGCGGCATAGTCCAAGGTTGATGCCGGCTCCCCTTCCTGTTGATGTCCCGTGACCAGGGCGACGGCGGAGGCCGTGTCCCGATGCGTCAAGGCGACCTCCGCGTAGCTGCTGGCGGCCAGGGCGGCGGTAATGCCCGGAACGATCTCAAACCGCACGCCCGCCTCGGCCAGAGCCTGGGCCTCTTCCGCCGCGCGGGCAAAAATCGCCGGGTCGCCCCCTTTGAGTCGCACGACACAGCGCCCCGCGCGGGCCTCGGCGATCATGCGATTATTAATTTCTGCTTGCGGAACAATCCGATCGCGGCCATGCCGGCCCAGGCAAACCAGTTCGGCTCCCGCCGCCGCGTACGTCAGAATCCGAGGATTCACCAGGTAGTCATAAAGCACTACATCTGCACGCCGCAGGCATTCCAGACCGCGCAGCGTAAGCAGCCCCGGGTCGCCGGGGCCGGCACCCACCAGGTAGACGCAGCCCGGCGATTTGCCGCCGGCACCACCCTGGTCTAGTAGCGGCGATTGTGGTGTCATAGCGGGGCCGACGGGTAAAGCTTTTGAGTCCGTGGTCGGGGCGAATCGGGGCGGGCCGGGGCCAAGGTTGGATTTGGCCGCCCTCCGTGCTAAAATTCATGATAGTTGGTTTCGACCGCTCGCGGCTCATCTCGTTGTGAACTTTCCCTTTTGACCCGACTGACGCTGATTCTCTTTAATGGCCGCAGACAAGAAAAAAAAGCCCGACAAAGAGCCGGAGCCCACACCGCCGCCCCCGCCCATCTCGCCGGCCAAGCGAAAAATGCTGCAGACGCAGTTCGAGCGCGGCAGCGCCCTGGCTGGCAAGGGGGAGTTCGACTACGCCAACGAAATGTTCACCTCCTGCGTGGCGGGCGACCCGGGCAATGTGATCTACACGCAGAATTTCCTCAACAACTTGTTGCGAAAGTATAACAACAACAAGAAGGGGGGGAAGTTTGCCGGCCTGCGCGGCGCCGGGGCGAAGTCGAAGATGTCGAAGTGTCGCCGCAAGAAGGATTGGCTGGGGACGATCCGCAATGGCTTGGGGTACCTCAAGTTCAACCCTTGGGACACGGCGGTCTTGACGGAAATTGCCGCCGCCTGCGCCGAGTTTCAATATGACGACACCCGCATTGAATACCTCAAAGTGGCCCTGGCTGCCAACACCAACGACGTGGACTTGAACAAGGCGGCGGCGCTGGCTTTTGAGGACGTGGCGGACTTCGATAACGCGATCAAATGCTGGGAGCGGATCGGCAAGGCAAAGCCCAATACCGACGAAGTAACCCGCGCGATCGGCCACTTGACGGTGCAAAAGACGATTCACAAGGGGGGCTACGAAAACGCCGAAACCTCGGACGACGTCAGGGTCGACAAGAAATCTGCCGACTTCCGCAAAACCGAGGACGATGTCACGCCCGAGGTCAAGCTCCGCCGCGAGATCCGCCGCAAGCCGGAAGAAGTGTCCAACTACATCGCGCTGTCGGATCACTACTGGAAAGTTGAGGACTTTGAAAACGCCGAAAAAATCATGCAGGAAGGGCTCGATGCCACCGGCAGCATCCGGGCGCGAGAATATCTTGAGGACGTGCAATTGAACCGTGAGCGGCGGGCACTGGCGCTGACCCAGAAAAAGGCGGCCCAGGAAAAGTCGGAAAAGGCTATTGAACTCTACCGGCAGACGAAGACGGAACTCAACAGCCGCGAACTGGAAATCTACGGCGGCCGCGCGGAGCGTTATCCCGGCAACTTTGAGATCAAATACCAGTTTGGCCTGCGGCTGTATCACGCCGGCAAGTTCAAGGAAGCCATCACGCAGCTCCAAGACGCCCGCACGGACGTGAAGCGGGTGGCCGCGGCCAACCTCGAGTTGGGCAAGTGCTTCCACCAGTTGAAGAAGTACGACCTGGCCCTGAGCAGCTACCAGACCGCCATCAATTCCGCCGGCCTGTGGGACGAAGACGTCAAGAAGGAGTCCCTCTACCACGCCGGCAAATTGGCCCGGGGACTGAAGGACTACGACTCGGCCATCAAGTACCTGACCCAACTGGCCGGATTGGAGTACGGTTTTCGGGACGTGGCCGAGTTGCTTGATGCCACACGAAAAGAGCAGCAGAACCCCGGGGGCAACAAAGGTTCAAGCGGTAACGGGGGCTAAGCCGGGGCGAAGGGGGCGGCTAAGCCGGGGCGAAGGGGGCATTGTCACGCAGTTTCAAGCCGTGTACGCCGTCTGGACAAGCGGGCCTCAATACGTCATAAATGTCCCTTCCCCGCTTTCTAGCGGGTGCCGTCATTTGGACCCCTGCCCGGCTTGATAGCCCAGCCTGATTCAAAGCCTTTTTGATTTAGAACCACTATGCCGAATATCGCCAGCGCTCGGAAGCGAAACCGTCAGAACATCAAGGCCCGTGCCCGCAATCGCGCCGCCAAGTCGGCGGTTCGCACGCAAATCCGCAGATTGGACGCGGCCATGGCCGCCGGCGACAACGCGGTCATCACGGCGGAGTTCCGGGCGACGGTGAAACGGCTCGATCAAACGGCCGCCAAGGGGATCATTCACCGCAACGTAGCCAGCCGCACAAAGTCGCGGCTGTCGGCCCGCGTGAAAGCGGTGCAGACCGGCACGGTGAAGAAGGTGGAAACGGCGAAAAAGTAGCGTGGGTGCTTGCACCCACGGTTTCTGGCAATGCGTTCGTGGGTGCAAGCACCCACGCTACCACTACCACGCAATCTTCTCGGCCTCGAACACTGGGCCTTCCACGCACGTTCGCTTGTAGTCCCAATTGCCGGACTCGTCGCGAACCTTCGCCACACAACTGAAGCAGATGCCGATGCCGCAGGCCATTGGCGTTTCGAGCGACACCTGGCACGGAATCCGCAACAGCGCTGAAATTTTGGCAACTTGCTCCATCATCTTCTCCGGGCCGCAACAGACGACGCGAGTCCCAGGATATGCAGTCATAAGTTCGGCGGGGTCCCCATTTTGAAGAGGGGGTGGGTTGATTTCCCAATTTTGGGGCGTTACATCCGTCTCCCGCGATACTCTGGCCAACTCCAGCCCAAGCAAGTCAGTCACCAGGCCGTGGTGCCCTTGGCTCCCATCGTCAGTACTGATTCGGACGCTGATCCCCAGTCGCTCGAAGTCTTCAACGCCTGCCAGGTAATCGGCCGAGCGGGCACCGTAACAAAGGGTGACACGGCCGGCACGCGGCACGCTCCGAGGCGGAGAACCGTACGTACGGCTTCCCAGGAATTCTTGCGCCAGCGCCGGAAACGGCGTCTGGCCGATTCCGCCGGCTACCATGATCAGATGCTCGGCCGGCGTCGGCGGAAAACCGTTCCCCAGCGGCCCCCATACGTCGAGTGTTTGACCGGGCGACACTTTGGCCAGGCGCGAAGTCAGCTTGCCTACCACCAGATAAACGACGTCGATGGCGATGGGCTCGCCAGAGGGGGAAAGCACTGTGTCGTACAGGGCCAGCGGCCGCCCCAGCAGCGGGTCGTTGCAACCGGCGAGTCGAATCATGACGAACTGGCCCGGGACGATCTGGCGGGCCAACTGGGGGGCTTCAAAACGCAGCCGATACGTGTCGCGGGCGAGCTGGACGTTTTCCAGCACGGTCACGCGCTGTTGGACGGCGCGATCGGCGTAGTGGTCTGCGTGCAGAGGGTTTGTCATCGGGGCCGTCCGCGGCCCTGTTGTCCGCGATTCTGTCCGCTGCCACCCTTTCCTTTGCCCCCTTGGCTCTTGCCCCCGTACCCTTTGCCCCCCTGCCCTTTGTTCCCTTGCGGGCCCCGTCCGCCAGCTTTACCTCCGCCGGTTTTGCCGCTGCCGGTTTTGCCGCCGCCAGACTTCCCACCAGCGAACTTGCTACCGCCGGGCTTGCTGCCGCCGAACTTGGTTCCGGCCGGCTTGGGCCTACCCGCCTTAATTCCTCCAGGCCGCACTCCGCCGGACCTCACCCCGCCGAACTTCGCAGGGGGACGAGCGCCTTGATTTGGCCGGCGCTCGCGCGACGGTGCCGCTGGCGGGTCTGAGGACATAGAGAGCACGGTGCCACCGCTTTCGGTGAACAAAATCGGCTCGTCGGCACTCGATCCAGGTCCGCCTACCGCGGCCGGTGGACGTTTGCCGCGCGGCTTGCCATGCGTTGGCTTGGCCTTTCGCGGCGCCGGGCCGCGCAGTGACGCTTCTTTTAGCCGCTTGACCTCGTCGTTCCTCAGTGGGCGATACTCCCCCAGCGGCAGATCGCCGAGCGACAGCGGCCCAATGGCGATCCTCCGCAGCCGCTGCACTTTGTGCCCCAGCCGGGCCAGGATGCGGCGAATTTCGCGATTCTTTCCTTCTCGCAGGACGATGTGCAGGATGGTGCTTTGCTTGTAGCGGCGAAAGATGCTCGCCCGTTCGACCTTCACGCGTCCTTCGGCAATCCAGATGCCCGTGTGCAGGCGCCCCACCACTTCCTCGGGCAGCTCTCCCGCCACCTGCACCATATATGTTTTTTCGATTCCATAGCGAGGGTGGGCCAACCGGTTGGCCAGCTCGCCGTCGTTGGTCAGCAGCACCAGCCCTTCGCTCGACATGTCGAGCCGGCCGACGGGAAACACTCGGCCGGCGTTTTCGGGCAGCAGGTCAATGTCCCGCGTGCGGCCCCACGGATCGTGGGCCGTGTTGACCACCCCCTGCGGCTTGTTGAGGATGAAATAGTGCAGCCGGGGGCGCGTCAGCGCCACGCCGTCCACGCGGATTTCCTGCGAGCTGGGATCGACCCGCGTCCCCAACACGTTGACGATCTGGCGATCGACATCCACGCGCCCTTCGAGAATCATCTGCTCGCACTGGCGGCGGCTGGCGATGCCCGCCGCGGCCAGCACCTTTTGCAGCCGCTCGCCGCGGGCCGGCTCGTCCGCAGGGGTCTTGGGCGCGGGAGCTTTGGACGTTGAGTTTTTGGAGGCAGGATCTTTTGAAGCGGTCAACAGAGTTCCCCTTTCGATGCGGCAATCCCACCATCATAGCCGGACGAAAGGACGAACCCCAGGGAGCGGAAATGACCAATGACCAAATTCCAATCTCCAATAGACGGTCTGGGGCGACCGTTATTGGTCATTGGGATTTAGCTTCAGTAGCCCTGGTACCAGCGAGACTGGTTGGCGGTCCAGCGGGCTTGGACCGGCTCGGTGCGGGGCTGCTCGAAATCGGGGGGGCGGCAGCCGACCATCGCCGGGGCGATGGAGTTGTCGGGGAAAGGATCAAAGCGCTCGATCCGCCGGCGCTGGTATGCCATCGGCAGATCGTCGCGCAGATAGGGCTCGAGCGCCCCGCACCCGCTCGACGATATTGCGGCCACGATGGCCAGCAGCACCCACGCAGCACGAGCCATCAGGTGCCTTTCCGATGCGAAATGAGATTGCCCACGACGAACGCGAATGCAGCACTTCAAATTTGAAAACACAGATGAGAGGTGCCCTGGCGACAGACCGAGGGGGCGGGATTGTAGCGGTCAGGCTCGGATGCTGCAACAACATCCAGTAGCGTGGGTGCAAGCACCCACGGAACCTGCTCGATGCAAAACGTGGGTGCAAGCACCCACGCTACGGCAAATACGCATCCAAAAACATCGCCGACCCGCGCGGCGTGAGCGTCGTCCCTGCCAGCGATGCTGGCAGCAGCATCGACTCGCCTCGGCCCAGCGGCGCGGCCACCGGGTCGCCGGCCACCAGCAACTCTCCATCGAGCACCGTGAGCAGATGGCACCGATTGTCGCCGGGCGAGGGTTGCGGCGTGCTAAGTTGCCAGCGGTCCCACACGAACTTGTCGCACTCGACCAGCCGGCCAACGTCCGGGCGATCGGTTGGTTTTGCAATCTGCGGCCCGACTGGCCCGCGCTCAAAGTCGATGACTTCCAGAGCCTGTTCAACGTGCAGCGCCCGCGGCTTCCCATCCGGCCCCACGCGCCCCCAGTCGTCCACGCGAAACGTGGTGTCGGACGACTGTTGAATTTCAACCACGATCAGACCGGCGCCGATGGCATGCACCGTGCCGGCAGGCACGAACACGCAGTCTCCCGGCTTTGGCTCAAACCGGTTCATGCACAGTGCGCAGGTGCCACGATCGATCTCGCGCGTCAGCGCAGCGCGATCGAACCCTTTCTTGAGCCCGACGTAGAGCGCGCTATTCGGCTCGGCCGCCACCACATACCAGGCCTCCGTCTTCCCCAGATCGGGCACGGGAAGTTGCGCCGCGGCCGTGTCGTCGGGGTGGACCTGCACCGACAGATTCTGATGGGCGTCGATGAATTTCAGCAGCAGTGGAAAAGACGCCTGGGGAGCGTGACGCCCCAGCAACTCTGAACCGCGCTCGGCGACCAACTCCGCCAGCGTGGTGCCCGCCAACGGCCCGGCGGTGACGACGCTTTGATCGGCGCCGTGATCGACGATCTCCCACGATTCGGCGTAGTCATGCCCCGCGGGGAGAGACTTTCCCAGCACGCTCTCCAGTCGCCGGCCACCCCAGAGGTGGCGGCGCAGGATGGGCTTGAAGCGAAATGGATGGAGTGGAGTGGGTGCGGTCATAGGCGCATTTTCGAGGGAAACGGCCTGCGGTGCAACGCCGGTTGGGGATCGGTGCGGAATGCGTTCCGACAGGCTGGCCGCGTTGTCGTTCTGGACGGCTCCGACTATGCTAAGATGATGCCATGAACGAGCTTGGACCGATCCGCCGCCGGCATTTTTAAACGCCCTCGATGGCCGGAAGCCGCGTGGACTGGCCGGCCTGATTCCCCGCCGCCCGCCTCGATTCCCTCGGATTTATCCTCCCTCGCAGTCTTGCCCGACCTGGTGCCCCTATGTCGATCGTGGAACGTCGCAACGAAGATCTGTTCGCCGGCTCGACGATGTCGTTTGGCGATCACCTGGAAGAGCTGCGCAGCCGGTTGTTCAAGGCGGTGGCGGGGCTGGCGATAGGGTGCCTGGTGGGTTTCCTCGTCGGCCGCGACGTGGTGCGCGTCATCAAGACGCCGTTAGAGGCGGGGCTGAAACAGTATTTTCAAATCGGCGCCGTCGATGACTATAAGACGTATTCTAAAGACCTCACGGCCAAGGGACTACCTATCCCATATACCGTCGAGGAAGTGGAGCATCTCGTCAATGACGAAGGGATGATCTACACCATTTATCGGGTTCATCCGTTGGCCGTCAAAGCGGCGCTCGGCATTCCCAGGCCAGGCGGCAAGGCTCCCTTGCCGGAAACCAAGGTGCCAAAGAAAGGCCAGCCCGACTCTTCGCAGCCGGCCGCTTCACCAGCCGAAACGACGTCGCTGCAACTGGTTCCCCTGTTCGTCTGGCGGCCGATGTCCGAGGACGAACGAATGTTGGTCAAGGGATTTTCGACGCAAGAGCCGTTCATGATTTATCTGAAGGGCTCGCTGATGGCGGGAGTAATCCTATCGAGCCCTTGGGTGTTTTATCAGCTCTGGTGCTTCGTCGCGGCGGGGCTCTATCACAACGAGCGGCGGTTCGTGCATACGTTTTTGCCGGCCAGCATCGTGCTGTTTCTCAGCGGCGCGGCGTTTTGCTTTTTTATCGTGTTCTCGTTCATGTTGAAGTATTTTCTGAGCTTCAACCGCTGGCTGGGAATCGCACCCGAGTTGCGGATCAACGAGTGGCTGGGTTTTGCGATTTTTCTGCCGGTGGGGTTTGGCCTGAGCTTCCAGTTGCCGCTGATCATGCTGTTTCTCAATCGGATCCGGCTGTTTTCGATCGAGAACTATATTGCCAAGTGGCGGATCGCGGTGCTGGTGATCCTGGTGACCTCGATGATTCTCGTGCCGTCGTCGGACCCCTACACCATGTTTTTCATGGCCGGGCCGCTGACGGCACTTTACTTCCTCGGAATCCTGCTGTGCCGGTGGTTCCCGGCGCCGAAGGGGCCGTTGGAAGTGTGAAAAAGAGGTGTGAAGGGTGTGAAACCCGTTTAGCCGCGACCCGAAGGGGAGCGAGATGAGAGTGCGAAAGAGGCGTGTGAAGGGTGTGAAGGGTAGGCTAGATCGCTTCGCCGCCTCGTTCGCCAGTGCGGATACGGATGCAGTCTTCCATGGGCAACACGAAGATCTTGCCGTCGCCGATCTCGCCTCGTTCGCCGGTGCGGCCCCCTTTGATAATGGCGGCGATCGTCGGCTCGACGAAATCGTCGTTGACGCCAATTTCCAGCCGCACTTTCCGCAGCAGGTTCACGGAAAACTCATGCCCGCGGTAGAGTTCCGTGTGCCCCTTCTGGCGGCCAAAACCCTGCACATCCATCACGGTGAGCCGGAAGACCTCGACCTCCGTTAGCGCGGCCTTGATGGCCTCCAGGCGGTTGGGCTGGATGATGGCAACGATCAGCTTCATGGCAGGAAATCTCTTTGATGCTCGCAAGAATCAGGTTAGCCAGGTAGATCGTAGTCCGGCCAGCAGAACCGAACAAGGGCGGCAGAAAGCCGCGCGCTCGACAGAGGTTAGCGCAAAAAAACACCCCGGCTTGGGCAGGCCAGGCGGATTGCCTGCCCAAGCCATAGGGGCATCCTTCTGGCCCAGGCAAGAGCCGAAGTAATTCCAGTTCAAGCCGATTTGCTCATCTTCAGGGGGTCCTCCTGAATTGAGGTGAATAGCCTCGGACTGACCGCCAGCCCGAAAAATCGTAGCTTGTTAGACGCGTCGGTTGAGCAACGCGTGGAGTGGTCGCCGGTTCGCGCAGCCCCGCCAGCCAGCTTCCCTGCGGCTTGGCGAGGCAAAACTTTAGCACCTGGAAAAAAGCCTGCAATGCGTTGGACTTCGTATGGCAACGGCGCTTGCCCCTGAGGCTCTCCGACAGATTGTTCATGCCTGTCACCTGTGTGGCGCCGTTACGAACATCGCATCGCAGTTGCTGAACAGCCGATCCCGACGCATGGCTTTCGTCGGGATGGTTGGCTGTTGGCTTCCTCTGGATTGCTTAGATAGCAAGCCCCGTGCCAGAAGGTATGAGAAGGCCAACAAGCCCATTAAAGCAAGGGCTCGCATATTACTGCCACGCAATAGCTTAGGACATATTTCTGCGTTATTTTGCAGCGTCGACAAAGCAAGCGAATGCACTCGAACCGGGCAGGGTTCGTCGCGCGGTTAGGCAGGGGAAATCAGTACTCAGTACTCAGTACTCAGTACTCACGCCTCACGCATAAAAAAAGGCACCGCCGCTTCCCGGGGAGGGAAGCGGCGGCGCCGAGGTAGGAGTCTTTCGCTAAGGAGTCTTTAGCATCGGGGGTCCGGTGGTGCCGGGCCCGCGGCGATACTAGAAGGTGAAGTAGGCGTCCAGACCGAAGGTGAGCTGGTTCTTGCTGCTGACGTCGGAGTAAGGCGTTCCTTGGCCAGTGTACCAGTCATACCGCAGCTCGGGCCGGATGTTCACGTTGGTGTGAGGCTTCCAGTTCAAGCCAGCAGTCGCTTCGTAGTAGCTGCCGGCGTTCGTCCCGCCGTTGGCATCCAGAACACGCACGCCGTCTTGGTCTTTGAACCACTCCAAGCGGGCACCGACGGCCCAGCAGCAATTCAGTTCCTTGATCAGGTACTGGTTGACGCCGTACCAGCAGGTGCTGTCGCCGGGGATGTTGGTGTTCACGCCCAAGTCGCTCTGGATGATGTACTGCCAGCCGCTGCAGAACTTGTGCTTGCCAACGATGCTCTGCATGTAGATGTTGCCGTTGGTCAGCGTCACGTTGCGGCTCTGGACGAACGTTCCGTTGCCCCAGTCGCCGGCGGTGAGGTAGTACAGCAAAGACGTGTTGGCGTCTTCGCTGGTCCAGGTGAAGCCACCCAGGAAGCAGTTCGCGTTGTTGACGTTGTTGTAGCCGCTATCCCAACCTTGCACCCAGCCGGCGGTCACGGTCAACTGGTCGTTGACCTTGTAGTCCGCCTGCACGCCGGTGTGCGTGAAGGGTTCGCCGTACAGCATCGTGTAGGCGTGCGAGTAGAAGAAGTTGCCCGTGGCGCCCACGACTTCGTTCCCAATCGGGGTGAAGAAGTGACCAGCCTTGACGGTCAAGTCGTTGTACGCGCCGACCACGTACAACTGCGGCAGGGCCGAGCCGTATTGGAGCGAGGCGTCCCAGTTGTTGTCGTAGCCGATGTCGCCGAAGGCTTGCGTGAAGAAGGCGTCGGTACCGAAGATGTAGTCGGCCCGGAAACCCCAGTCC
>JAIOQB010000297.1 GCA_021413585.1 Planctomycetia bacterium | reverse complement strand
GCCGGCGCCGCTGCCGTGCGTGAGGCTGGCCAGGTATTCCAAGCGCGAGGCGTCGGCGATCGTGGAAAGTGGATGCGACTCCTGCCGCAGCCAGGCCAGCACCGTGCGAATGTCGAGCGAAAGCGTGTCAGACATGGGTAGTCACTCCTGAGTCAGTCGTTTCGTGCATGACCACAAACGTCAGCGTGATGCGCCACGCGCCGTGGGGCTCGCACCGCTCATCGTGATGAAGCTGTCGCATAACGAGCACGCATCCTTCGGCGAGTCCAAACGTGGCCCGTTCAAACCGTCGTGCCACGGCCGAGGCGATCCGCTGGCCGGCGGCGAGTCGCTCTGCCCAGATCGTCAACTCGAACCGCACGTCGTCCAGCCGCGTGCCGCTGCTGGTTCGCAGCACGGGCGTTGTGTCCACACGCGCCAGCACGGCGTACGGCAACCGCGGATTTCCCTCGGCCGTACCCGTGAACACCCGCGCCGCCGGCAGCAGCGACGAAAGCGCCGCGTCGGTGGCCCAGCGATCGTGAATGGCCCGTTCGATGCTCATGGATGGCGGTAGTGTTGTAAGGATTTAAGGACGATTTGACGCAAAGTCGCACGGGTGCCTGGGGCAACGCCCCAGCCGTTCGTGATTTCAGGCATCTGGGGCGTTGCCCCAGGCACCCGCTAGTCAGCAGCTGCGATTGCCTCGACCACGGATAACTGCCCGAACGATTCGGCCGGGTGATACGCCACCACGCGGTAGGCTTGCCCATCGGCCGCGACGAGCCGGCATTCTTGATCGATGTCGACGTGCTCAGCGAAATACGCGCGATAACCGGCCACCGCCTCGCGGCGTCCTGCGGCGACGCGGATCTCCAAGTCGTGCGGCTGGAGTCGAACGCGCAGGCCAGCTCGCCAGACGTGCCAGTGCGGCACCGCGGCGCCGGCGGCGTCCTTGGTCCAGGTGGCCCGTTCGATATCAACGCGTTCGGTCAGGCCGTGCGTGATGGTCAGGTCGCGTCCCCGACAGACCCAACGCGAGGCGCAGCTCTCGGCCCGCACGTCGAGCACCGTCCACACGCCGCCGCTGGCGTCGAGCAACTGATCGCCGATCGCCGGTGGATCCGTCAGGTTGACAACGGGCAGATGCCAACGGACATCGGCCGCGACGATACTTCCTTCGCCCGGCGCCGCTTCGTGACGCTCGACGCTGCGGCGCAGCGCGCCGGCGACGGTGGCAGTTTGTCCGTCGCCGCGGCGATGCAGGGTGACGGCCTCGGTGCCGTCGATCGCGTGAGGGAAATCCCCCATCAGGTCCAGTGGTCCGGTCATCAGGTGCATCCTTCGCTGCGAATTTCAAACGGGGCGCACGCGGCCAGCTTTTGATCGCACCAGTCGACGGTCCGCTGCAGCGACAGGGCATAGCTCTCCCACGACACGCTCTGGCCGTCGATGGTGTACGTGGGCTTCGGAGCCAAACGCAGTTCGGCCAGTTGCGACAAGGCCAGGCTTTTAATCGCGGAGAGTTGTTGTTCGTCGGTCATGGGGAATCTCCTAAATCGCCAGCAGGTTGAATCGCACCACGATCACTTGCCCGCTGGTGGGCAGCAGGCGGTACGTGACGCGGTACCGTCGCCCGGCCGTGGGGAAGGCGTCGTCTTCGCTCACGTCGAGTTCATGGCGGAAGTTGTAGCCTTGATCGTCAATCGTCCAGCGGGCATCGGTCTGCAAAGGGCTCAGCAGCACGTCGGCTGGCGTCAGTGCGACGTCGTGATGCCCTGCGACCGCGGTGGCCGCCTGGTCGTTGCGATCATCGAGTTGTTCGACGGAGTAGTGGACCGTGGACACGCCGGCCGCGGCGATCGGCTGGCCGCCAGCACCCACGACGCGGGCCAGCAGCGTGGCGGATCCACTGTGGAAGACGGTTCCTTCGATATCGTGCGCTTGTGGCATATCAGCACCCCACCATTCCAACTTCAGAACCCGACACGAAACACGCTCCTCGCGCCGCCCCGCTCAATGACAGTGCGCCGCATTCTGACGTGGCAACCAACACCTGCCGCGCCGCCACGCGGTACGGTCCGGCGACCACTCGCGGCGGCACCCCCGGCGCCGCGAGCCAGAGCGCGCGCGAGCCGCCCGTGCCGGTCGGCCAGAGTTGAGTCAGGAGTGCCATCGATTTAATTCCAGATGAAGTCGCCAAAAAATTAAATGTGGGCAAATGACCAATGACCAAATCCCAATGACCAATGTTGGAGCTGCGCATGTTTTTTATTGGAGATTGGAATCTTGGTCATTGGTCATTCATGTCTCTCCGTGTCTCCGTGGTGAAAAAGCTTCTTCGTAGTTGAAGCAACTCAAATAATGATGCACGTATCGTTATTCGCCGGCGGGCCGGTGATGGTGCTGACGGTGAACTGACCGATGCCGCCGACCAGGGCGTAGGCTTCGATCTGCGCCACTTGCCCCGCCAGTAAGCCGCCGGTCCAAAGCACCAGTCGACCCTTGTAGTGATCGGCCGTGGCCTCCGTGACGTCGTCGGCCTGGAACTGCGTGGTCGTGGGCGTAAAGCCGTTGGTAGTGGTGTCGACGGTGGCGGGGATCATCTGCCCTGCGGAGAGCGCCAGCCGGACCGCCGCGCTGGCGTGCGAGTCGATCGCGCCGACATTGGCGTCGATCCGGCCGCCAACGAGCGCCGCGGGAAGCCGCGATTGAACGTCTGCGACTGCGGCGTTGTTGGGCGCGGTGTAGCCGGCCGAGGCCAGCCGGCTGCTGACTGTGGCATCCAGGTTCGCCAGCTTGCTGCTGTTGGAATCCATCTCCGTGCGAATAGCGCTGGCGCTGGGTGCGGCGGCCGCGTCGTTGAGGTCGGCCAGGCGCTTGGTATCCACCAGGTCGTGCCAGATCACGGCGTTGTCCGCCACGCTCGCCACGGTGGCCGCGATCCGCAGCGCCAGCAGGTCGCCCGCCGCCGCGCCACTGGGGATCGTCACCGCCGCTTTGTAGACTCCAGTCGAGACGTTCGTCACCGTGACGGTGTCCCCTTGATCGGTGCCGTTCTTGATCAACGTGCCGCTGGGGGTGCTGTCGGCGTTGGTCGCAGCGCCGCTATACGGATGACGGGTAGTGAACTGCACCGTAACGGATTGGCTTGGTTTGACGCTCATGCGGCACTTCCGATCGTTGTCGATCCAAATACGGGGCTGGTGGGTCGAAGGATGTTGTGGCGCCTCTTCCGCCATGCCGGCTCGAAAGCGGTGGGCTGATACATGCCCCACGGATCGGCGTAGAGTTGGCGGATTTCGTTGGCGGACAAGACGCGGTTGTAAATCAACGCGCCCGCGATCTGGCCGGCAAACCAGAACGAACCAGTGTGTGCGAACCGTCCGATCCGCAGCACATTCGCGAGGGTCAGGCCGAGCGAACTGGACGTGTTATTGGCTTGTAACACGCCGTTGAGGTGCAACGCGCGATTCGTGCCGTCGAAGCTGCCCACCAGCAGGCGCCATTGGCTGTCGCGGCAATCGGTTGACCCGCAGGTATGGCCGTCGGTTCCGTAGCCGATGGAGGGGATCCCGTTGGTGCCCAGGAAAATGCCATAGCGATTCGAGCTGGAAGGCGTGGACCATTCCACCAAGGGTCGAAACACGGAAGAGCCACTCGTGCAGCGGAACCAGCAGGCGGCGGTCCAACTTGTCGTCAGCGCGATGCTGGGGGTCCACTCCAGGTAGTCGTCGGTGCCGTTGAAGCTGGCCGCCCAGCCGTGCTGCGAGCCGATCCAATGCGAGCCGCTGCCGCTCCATGCACCCGTGCGCGCCCGCAACAGATCGTGCGACCTGCCGCCGCTCCCCTCGTGCAATGGGAACGCGCACAACAACCCGCGGGCCAGCGGGTGGCCGAGTTGCAGGATTGGGAAGGAGGGTTTGGGTATAGGCATGGGGCTCGCGTTGCTCGCGTGTGAAGGTGTGAAAAAGAGGTGTGAAGGGGACGTCTTACATCGCTGTCACGATCGAAATGTCCGCGTCGAGTGTTACGTTCTGCCCCGTGTTGCTGCCGGTGACGAGGCGGATGGCGGCGGGGCCGAAGGGGATTTGCACGGACCAACTGGCGGTGCCGCTGTTGGCAGTCGAGCCGACCAGCGGGCCGCCGAAGTTCGTCCACAGCGTCGGCGAGCCGGCGTTGTAGTCGGCGGCGACCTGGATCTGCGTCTGCGCCGCCACGGTGGGTCCGGTGCCGCCGTTGGTGAGCTTGATGTCGAGCTGCGCGCCGTAGCTGGCGCTTAAGTCCACCGCCGTGCCGCTGACGTCGCCGGCCCCGGCCGTCATCGTCGTGCCGCTGTTGATGCTGGTGCGCGATTTAGTGGCCATGGGGGCTCCGCGAAGGATTGGGGATTTCGGATTGTGGATTTCGGATTTACGCGCGAGGCGGAAGTGACGCTTGCGCGTCAATTCGCAATCCTCACTTCCCAATTCTCAATCTGCGTTAAGCGCCGCTTCGACTGTGGTTCGTAACTGCGCTTCCAGCGCCCGCTGGGCTTGGGCCGCGGCGAGGTGTTGCTTCATGGTGACTACCCAGGCGGCGAGCTTTTCTTCGTTCTCGACGTCTGCCTGTGCTGCCCGCACGGCGGGGAAGGTGAACACGGCGCCCGACTCGTCGGTATAGGAAGCGACGCCTGTACCCACGGTTGGGTTGTCGGCGTCGGATTGGATTTCAATGGACCAAAGCATGGTGGCGCTCCTTTGGAGCTTAGCTGTCAGGTAAGGGCTGTCGGCTGTCAGCTATCGGCTGTCAGCTTTTGTGGTTGGGACATCGAGAGAAAAATGGTTTGGCTAATCTGTTACTGCTCACATCGAAGGTCTATCAGCCATCGGCTATCAGCTTCTCAACCGCAGGCCGATAGCTGACAGCCGATAGCCTCTTCCGAAAGCCGACAGCTTCCTCACCCCGTACACTTCACGACATACCGCGGGTTGAGCACCGCCGCGGCGCCTCGTTCGCTCGCTTTGAACCGCACGACCACGTCGTTCTGGAAGTCCGCTTCGCTCCCTTGCGGCGCTTGGGTCACGGTGATCGGCCAGTTCTCCATGTAGGCCAATGCCCGCTTGAAGTCGCCGACGAACCACCACTTCTTCGCGTCGGAGGCCGACGTGCCGGCGGCCACGATCCGGCGATACACCAGCCGGCTCTCGAACACCTGATAGTTGCCCAGTGGGTTGGCCGCCGTGGTGGCGGTCGCCGCGCCGTCGGCCGTGTAGGTGATGTCCACCGCGTGGAACACGCGGTGCGCCGCGTGCCGATACGCGGGCATCACCAGCACCGTGTTGGCCTGCACCAACACCGGCTCGCCGGTGTAGGGATCGAGGATGTCGGCGAAGAGCTGCTCGGCGGCGTCGACGTTGGTCCAGTCGACCAGCGCGTTGCCCGTCTTGACGTTGATCCACGGCGCGGCGGCTTGATACGTGTTGTACGCCGTGCCGTTCCACTTGTAGTTGTTCGTCGCGCCGATCAGCAAATCAACGAGCCGCTTCTCCTTGTTCAGGCCCAGCACCTCGCCCACCTCCGCCGCCCGGCTGAGCACCAGGTGAGTACGATCGAAGAAGATCGCCTCCTTGGTCACCGGCACGATGAAGCCGTGCTTGGTGGTCGACGGCGTCTCGATGTAATCCTCGCCAAAGCCCAGGCTGGGGTACGGCATGCCAGGGTGGATCGGCTGGATGTCGTCCGCCACGCGGGCGATGCCGGGAATCTTTTCGCCGTCGAGCCGCGTGGGCACGGTGTCGACCAGCCGGCTGACGACGAACGCCTCCTGCGTGTAGGCTTCCATGATCTTCGAGTAGATCACCTGGCCGGTGACGTTGAGAAACGCGGTGACGTCCACGCCGTCGGTCGCCTCCAGCAGGCTCACGCCGCCGTCGGTGCGCGGGTCGAGATGGCGGACCCATTGCGAGCCGTCGGGAATCAGCGTTTCGGCGAGGTCGCGGAGGCTCAGTTCCTCAGGCTTCAGCTCGCGCTCGCGAAGCGCCTCGCATAGGTGGGCGGTGGTCTTTTCGGGGCCGTCGAGTTCAAAACGTCGCTTGAGTTCGCGGTATTTGATGGTCATCGTTGGGGGCTCCTTGGAGTTGGCTGTCAGTTATCGGCTGTCAGCTCTTTTTAATGTTGCACTTCGCATTCCACATTTCGCACTACTTAATTCTCATTTCCCAATTCTCAATCCCCGATCAAGCAGCCGCCTGCACTCCGCCGTGCGAGATCGTGCCGACGATGTCGACCAGGACTTTCGTGTCGTCGGTCGGCACCCGTTTGGCGCAGCGGCCGACGGCCAGGTTGGGGGTGGCGACGATGATCACCAGTTGGTCTTCCAGCACCGTGCCGCTGGTGGCTTCGTCCACGCCGATCAGGTTGCCCACCTCGAACGAGTCGGCCACGCAGCCGAACTCGAACACGCCAGTGGTGGCCACGCGGATTGGGTCGGTGTCGCCGGCCCGCGAGCGTTGCAGGGCCACGCCGGCGAAGGCGTCGTGGAACATTTCCTGGTTGGCCGCCTTGGTGAGCTGATCGGCCTGGGCCGAGGCGGGTTTTGCCTCACCCGCGTCGAGGTACACCAGGTCGCCAATCTCGATCACCGTGCTCGAGCCGACCGAGAGGACCACCGGGTTCGTGTCGCCGTATCGCCAGCGCATCGTGTTCGCCATGGGAAGGTCTCCTTGAAGGGTTAGTTGCGTTACTTTTGGGTGCCATGGGCAGAATTGGTAAATGTCTAATGTCTAAGCTCGAATGACGAATGAAGGAGCTGCGCACGTTTGCTTTTTGAACATTCGGATTTCGTCATTCCTTCGTCATTCGTGCTTCGACATTCGTCATTGCTGACTCCGTGGGTGCAAGCACCCACGCTACGGTTAGCCTCGGATCGCGCGGACGAACGCGCCAATGTTGAGCGACGGTTGTGCTGGCTCGCCGCCGCGCGGCGCACGCGACACGGGCCGCAGCGCGTTGTTAGTCGTGCCTGCGAGGTTGTGTCGAATGCCGGCCACCAGCGCGGCTCGCTCCTCGACCAGGCGGCGCACGTCGCCATTGCTGGAGGCCGCGAGCAACTCTTGGACAAAGTCGTGGCTGGTGATTGCCCGCGCGGCCGGTTCGATGCTGTCGGAAGGCGGCAGCTTGAACTCGGCGAGCAGTGCGCCAACCAGGGCGCGGCGTTCGGCCGCGGCCAGCGTGGCGGTCGTTCGTTCGGCTTCGGTTCGCAACTGTGCAAGTTCGGATTGCAGCCGGGCGTTCGCTTCGGTGAGCCGCGCGATTTCGTTGCGCGATTCGGTGAGCAGCGTGTCGGCCAG
>JAIOQB010000296.1 GCA_021413585.1 Planctomycetia bacterium | reverse complement strand
CGGCTCGGCCCCAAGCGCAGACCCGATCAACAGCGCGAACCCGCAAACCAAGCCCCAGATCCACCGATGTGAAAATTGCCGCAGCATCCGCTCGATTCCGATGGTTTATCGATAAACGTCGGTACACAATGCCATCATTATATCACGAGCGGGAATGAGGCTGCAGACTGGAGATAGTTTTGTAGGTGGGCCGGATAGTATGTGCCACAACTCGTCGTGCCACTGCTTGCAGGACGCCCAACTCCGTTCCCAGAAACCGTTCCCCATCATGCGTCCGCCAAGCAGTGCTTCCGTGCCAGCCTGAACCGCACTGCTTAAAAGCCGCGAGGGGGCCGTTTGGGTTGGTCTTTATGCGTCGCGCGCGGCTGTCAAGCAGTGGCACCTTTGCGAGGAAGCCGATGTGATGCGAGATGGTCGGCTGTTACGGCTTTCGGAGTGTGCCAACTACTTTACCGCCACGCTGGCCACCGGCTGGATGCCGCCCGCGGAGTCGCGGCAGTCGGAGCGGGTGTCACGGGGCTCGTTGGGCTGACTGCGACCGGCGGCGGCAACGTGATCGGACGAATGGTCACGTCGTCGATCATGGCTTCGCCCAAGCCGCTTAAGGCAAACGTGACCGTGAGGTTGCCTCCGCGCGGGGCGGCGCGGTAGAGCGTGAACTGCTGCCAGCCGCGGGTTTGGCCGACTCGCTCCGCCAGTGCATCACCGCCGAGCGAATCGACAATCAGCAAACCATCGACGCTGCCGACGATCGGCCGCGGAACGCGGACGAAGCCGCGGATCTCGACGAACGTGCCCGGCTCCACTGCCACCGGCGGCGTAGTGATCCAGGCCGGCGGCGCTTCCAAAAGCGTGGGCGCTTCCTGGCTCACCTGCGACACGGCCCGCAGTCGCAAACAGTTCGCTCCTCCATGCGGACCTTCACTCGTTAGGGCCACATCCGACGCCACGCGGCGCTGTGTCAGTTGCGTGTTGCGCCAGCCGTTGCGGCGCAGCTCGTCGAGATTCTCGAACTCGCCTCCCGCCAACAGATTCTGTCCCGCCTTGGCCGATGTCAGACCCGGGAGCATGGCTGCGCACTCCGGGAGCGTGGCATAGCGTGCGGCCAGCGGCAGCGCGGCGGCGGAAGGGAGCGAACCGGCAATCTGGGTCCAATGCTTTCTTCGCAACTTGCAGAGCCAGTGCTCCGTTTCACGATAGTAGCGCAGCGCCTGAGGATAGTCGTTGTTGGAAACCGCCGTGTCGGCTTGCTGCATCCGCTGCTTGGCCGAGTTGAGCCAGGTGCGGGCCTCGCCAGCGGGACTGGCCTGCCCCGAGAGCCGGCGCTCGATCGTCTCCACTTCCGCCAGTTCCTCCGTCGTCAATCGCCGCGAAAGTTCCACGGCCGTGCGGCGCTGCTGAGCGGAGGCCCGCGTCAGGCTGTCGATGATCTGGGGGTCTTGGGTGAGCACGATCAATGCGGCCGGGGGCGGATCGCGCAGCGTGACGCTCATGCCGCCGGTCACACGCCGTCGCGAGAGGGGGCGCAGCCCTGCCGCCGTCAGCTCAAACGCATCGTTCGATTCTGGTACGCCAGGAACGACAAACGTCACGTCGCCGCCGGGGCCTTCGTCGAGCACATATTGATCTCCGCGACCAAATCGCAGCGGCAACAAGAGTCGCGCGCGATCGGTCTGCAGCACCGTGGCGGTGATGGCCGGATCGCTCGACGTGGCAGGCGTGACAAAGCTGCCGGCCGCCGCCCAGTTTTCAATCAGCGACAACTCAAGATTCAGCAATTTGAGCGATGCCGTGCGTTGTTCGATGCCCGGGGCATCACTATCCAAGGAGGCCTGCGATTGCAGCACGAGTCCGCGTGCGCCGGTGGCCACGGCCGTCAGCGCCAGATGCCGCAGCGCCGCATGATCGACGCCGGCGGACACAGGTCGCGAGGCGAAGGCCACAGCCTGGGCGATGCTGGCGTCGTCCCCTTGGGTTTGAATCCAGGCCCAGGTGGGAGCCCCGGGTCGCATCAGCCGCGAACGCTGCTGATGCCAAGTGGCGTGATCGCTCAGTTCGAGACTGGTGCCGATCGCCTGGCGGCCCATCAACATCAAGTCGGTCAAGTCGCTATAGGCCGCCAGCTCGCTGACGGCGCTGGCCACGATGGGCCGGCGCGCCTCTCGATCGGCTTCGCGCAGCCGCCGCACGGCCGCTTCGACCGTCGGCAGCTCCTGCTGCGATAACGCGTCTCCCATGTTCCAGGCCAATACCGCGTCGTACTGCCGACCGATGCGCGCGCCGGGGGCCAGCGGCGGCGGCGGGCAGACGATCCACAGTCCTGCATCGGCCGCTTCCGCCAGCAGCGTGCCGTCGGGTGGGGCAGTCAGCTTGACGCCATTAAACCCCAGTTGCCGCAGTTTCATCAGTGGTTCGCCCCGGTGCTCGATCAGCCGTGGGAAAAATGGCCGGCCATCGATCGATAGCACCGCGCCGCGCAGCCTAACCTCATGCAGCGGTCGCTGGGCGCTTTCGGTATGCGCCGCAGGTTGCACGTTGGGATCCTGAATGCGTGCGACGGCGCCATGTTCGACAAAACCGGCAATGGCCAATTCGTCGATCCAGACACGCGTCTTGCCCCGCCCGCCATAGACGTTTAACGAGACTCCATCGATGTAGGCTTCGCGCGGGTCGATCCGCTCGGCGCGGCCAACCTGGAGAATACGAATCTGCCGCTCCAGTCGCTGCGGCACCTGGTCGATGACGAGTTGCTGCCACTGGCCCGCTTGATCGTAGATTGTGCCATGTATCAGTACCGTCTGCGGTTGTCCCGTTTGCGGATCGACACAGCGGGGAAGCACCGCTCTGGCGAGCAACTGCAATCCGGTGCGGTCGGACAAGACAGCCAGCGAGAGACTCAATTCGTCAATCACGCGGGCCGTTCCGATCGAACGGCCAAAGTGAACGTGCGTGCCATCCGCCGCGTTGATAGTGAGCGCTTCGCTCCAGGCTCCGGCTTGGACGGGCTCGCGGACGCGCTGGTGGCTTTCGATTTGATAGCGTGTGTCCACCGCACCGATCCGCCACGAAGTTTCAGCCCCTTCGAAGTCCTCACGAAAAATGGACTGCGCCGAAACGCTGGAGGCGGCCAGCGCAATGACGATGGCGAGAGAGGCCATCCAATGTCGAATTGCGGCGTGATGATGGTTCACGCTTCCGATTCCTTCCTTGGAATCCTCAATGCCACTTCACCGTGGCAGTTGGTTTGGGCGACATCTCGATCGTAGGGGAACAGTCCCATTTTGCTGGGGCAAAATTGGGACCCCGGCGCGCCGGGATTAGTAAACAGTCCCCAGCGTGGCCAAAGGACAACATGGCGTCGCGGCGGGATCGATTGTCGTAACTGGTTCTTGTATCACGCTTTGCGTCAAAAGGCCAGGGCAACTTGTTGCTTTGCCTCAACCTGGCATTTTGGGGCGGCGGACCGCGGAATACCGCCAAGTTGTTGCACCCAAGGGCTTTAGGGCTCTAAGATGCATTTCGGGTTTCCTGATGGCACGCTGTCTGCATTTATCTTGGTCCATCGACCGACGCAGCCCGCTGAGCCTTGAACCCTGCCGATCCTTGGAGATGCCCTCAATGACCAAGCTGTCGCAAGCCGCCGAGAAGAAAGCCGACGAGATGCCCTCCGACCTGGCCGAGCTGATCGAGGCTGTGGAACGACTCCCGTTGCCGCAGCGAGGCGAGCTGAACGAGATTCTCTCCAGGGTGGTTGATAGCACGCGGCGGAGACGCCGGATTCTGAATCTGGTGCAGGAGGCTCTGGGACAATTGCGGCTGGATATGAAGTACCTGATGTTCGATTTGGAAGCCACCCGGCGTGAGCGGGACGAATATCGCCAGCAATTGGAAGAATAAACGGCGAAATGCAAAAAACGTAGCATGGGCTTCCTAGCCCGTGAAAGCGAACCACGTAGCATGGGCTTTCAGCCCGTGAAAAAGAACAGGCGGGCTGGGAAGCCCATCCTAGTACGCCTACTACGCGACTCCATCCATTCATGCCGCCCATTGGGTTGGCTACTGAACACTCCGCTCCCGTCTGCCCCGGGAGCGGAGTGTTTTTTTATGGGTACGCCGCTGATTGCCGGAACCCGCTGGCCGGTTTAAGATAGGCAGTAGGTGGAGATAATGCCGCGTCCCATTGGGCCAGGGGAGGTTCAGGGGCTAGTCGCCACCTTCGGAACAAGGGAATAGTCGCCATGTCTACGCTCATGTCGGCGCAGCAGATCGCGGAGCGCGCGACCGATCTCAATTTGCTCAGCGACCGGCAGCTCCAGGAAATCTGGGGTGCCCTGGGTTCGCGCAGCGCCACCGCCGCCGAGTTCAAACAATTGCTGCTGCGGCGCGAGATGCTCACCAGCTATCAATTGGGACGCATGGAGCGGGGGGATCGCCAGGGCTTTTTCTATGGCAACTACAAAGTGCTCTACCTGGTGGGGACAGGCACATTCGCCCGCGTCTACCGGGCCGTGGACCGACAAAGTGGCCAGGTTGTCGCGCTGAAGGTGATCCGCAAGCGGTTCAATGACAACCCGGAAGCCCGGGAGCAGTTTGCCCACGAGGGCCGTTTAGGAATGACCTTACGGCACTCGAACATTGTGCCGATCTACGACGTGGGGGAAGAGGCCGGCACCTTGTATTTGGTGATGGAGTTTGTCGAAGGGCGCAATCTGCGGGAGTTCGTCAAGGTTCGCAAGATTTGCGCCGCGGCCGAAGCGGTGCAATTGATGTGCGATGTGGCCCGCGGTTTGGACTGTGCGCTGCAAAGCGGCATCGCCCATCGAGACATCAAGCTCAGCAATGTGCTGGTCTCCACCCGGGGCGAGGCCAAGCTGGTGGACTTCGGCCTGGCCGCCTCCCGGCCGATGAACGACGATGCTTTGGCCTCCTGCGCCAACGGACGGACGATCGACTATGCCGGGCTGGAGCGGGCCAGCGGGGTGCGGCGCGACGATCCGCGGAGCGATCTGTATTTCGTCGGTTGCATGCTCTATCACATGGTCACCGGTTCGCCGCCGTTGTCCGAGACGCGCGATCGAATCCAACGCCTGAGCAAGACGCGGTTCCTGCAGGTGCTGCCGGTGGAAAAGATGTCGCCGGAGCTTCCCCGGCCATTGGCCAATCTGATCAATAAGGCCGTGCAACTCGAGGTGGGCGCCCGCTATCAAACGCCGCGCGAATTGTTGGCCGACCTGGACACCGTCTACGGCCGCTTAAGCGAAGCGGACACGATGATGGAAGAGGAAGGGGCATTTGTTTCGGGCGGCAGCGCCGCGCCCGATTCGCAAATCAACCGGGCATCGGCCCCGGCGCTGCGGCCGGTGATGATCGTCGAGTCGAATCCCAAGATGCAGGATGTGTTTCGCCAGCGGTTGAAGCGGCATGGGTTTCGCGTGCTGGTGACGAGCGATCCGCAGCGGGCCATATCGCGATTTCAAGAGCGCGAGGCGCCGGCCCTGTGTGCGGTTTTTAGTGCTGGTGAACTTGGTGAACAGGCTCTTCTAGCTTTCGAGTCGTTCACCCAGGCTCCCGCCACGAGCGGCATCCCCGCCGTGTTGCTCTTGCCGGAGCAACACGCCGACTGGGCCAGCCG
The DNA here is from genome assembly GCA_021413585.1 of Planctomycetia bacterium. Lineage (GTDB taxonomy): Bacteria > Planctomycetota > Planctomycetia > Pirellulales > UBA7805 > JAIOPX01. Next base: position 2,808 of record JAIOQB010000296.1, on the reverse strand, counting down.
CATGTCGCGGAGCCCGCACCATGTGATTCTGACTCTACCGGTGACGCTGCGGAGGCTCCGCGAAGTGCTGGATCGCCTGATGCCGGTACAGGCTTAAGCTCGCCCCTCAAAACATCGGCTGGCGACCCAGCTTGCGGCGGACGACAACCCACTGGCCGGAGTGCATCATCCAGTGACTGCCGATTAGCGCGAACGTAGACCCGACGGTTGGCGCGTAATTGCGAATCGCCTCCGGTGATTCACGCTCCAGTTCGGCATCGCTCGCCTTGCTCAGCGCCGTCACGGTGCCCGCCCGCTGTTCGTTCATCAAGCGGAGGAACGTCTCCTTCTTGTCGAACTTGCTCGCGTCGTCGCTGCCGGCGGTCTCTTTGCTGTACCGCGCGGCGAAACCTTCCGGGAGAGCTGGCATGGCGCCGGGGCAGACCTGGTTGATCAACTCATGCTCCGACTTGATCAGGTGCCCAAGCTGCCAGGCGATATGGTTGATGCCGGGCACAGGCCGAACCATCAGATCCGCGTCCGAGAGATCCGAGAGATAGGCGTTGATGCAGAAGGCGGATGAATCGAGCGAAGACTTGATGAGGTTGGTTGCGGTGCTCATGGATTGATTCCTGGGGATGAAATGTGAGAAACGAGGATGTTCATCGTACTGCATTGCTAGGCGAATCGCGAGTGTGTACTTGCTACTCGGACAGCAGCGGCCTCAGGAATCGTCCCGTGTGGCTCTCCGCACACTCGGCCACCTCTTCCGGCGTCCCCACGGCGATCACCTGGCCGCCCGCTTCGCCCCCTTCGGGGCCCAGGTCGATCAGCCAGTCGGCCGATTTGATTACATCGAGATTATGCTCGATCACCAGCACCGTATTGCCGCGGTCCACCAAGCGTTGCAAGACTTCCAGCAGTTTGCGCACGTCGTCAAAGTGCAGGCCGGTCGTCGGCTCGTCGAGAATGTAGAGCGTATTGCCCGTCTCCACGCGGGCCAGTTCGGTGGCCAGTTTGATCCGCTGCGCCTCGCCGCCGCTTAAGGTGATCGACGATTGGCCGAGTGTCACATAGCCCATCCCCACTTCCGTCAGCGAACTGAGCAGCCGGGCGATGACCGGGAAGTTTTCGAAAAACGTCAGAGCGTCGTCGATTCGCAGGTCGAGCACTTCCGCGATCGACAGTCCTTTATACGGTACCTCCAACGTCTGGCGGTTAAATCGCTTGCCACCACACTCGGGACAGGTCACGTACAAGTCGGGAAGAAAGTTCATGTCGATCCGCTGCTGCCCTTGACCCTGGCAGACTTCGCACCGGCCGCGCTTCACATTGAAACTGAATCGGCCTGGGCCAAATCCGCGCTGTCGCGCCTCGCGCGTGCCGGCGAATACCTTGCGGATCTCATCAAAAACGCCGGTGTACGTGGCCGGATTGCTGCGCGGCGTGCGCCCGATGGGAGATTGATCGATCTCCACCAGCTTGTCGAGTTGGCTGGCGCCGCGAAGGCTGTGGTGCGGACCCGGCTTGGAGCCCATGCCGGTCAGCCGCCGGGCAAGCGCCCGCCCCAGCGTTTCATTGATCAGGGAACTCTTGCCCGAGCCACTCACGCCGGTCACGCAGGTGAGCGTGCCCAGCGGAAACGTCACTTCGACGTCGCGAAGATTGTTGGTCGTTACGCCGGAGAGGACGAGGGAGCGGGTTTTGGCAGCGCGGCGGCGCTCGCGGGGAAGTGGAATTGAGAGTTCGCCGCTTAAGTAGCGGCCGGTAAGCGAAAGGGGGTCACCCTGCACAGTGGCCGGCTGTCCCGCCACCACGATCCGCCCCCCGTGCAAGCCGGCGCCGGGGCCCATGTCGATCAAGTGATCGCTGGCCCGCATCATCGCTTCATCGTGCTCCACGACCAGCACGCTGTTCCCCTGGTCGCGCAGCTCGCACAGTGCGCGGATCAATTGCCCGTTGTCGCGCGGATGCAGTCCAATCGACGGCTCGTCCAGCACGTAGCAAACGCCCACCAACCCCGAGCCGATGCCGGTGGCCAGCCTCACGCGTTGCAGTTCGCCCCCGCTGAGCGAATCGGCCGACCGATTGAGCGAAAGATAATCGACACCCACGCGGCTGAGGAACTCCAGCCGGTTGTTGATCTCTCGCATCAGTGGTTCGGCGATCGGCTGCTCGCTGGCGTCGAACGTCAACTCCGCGCAGAACGCCCGGGCACGGCTGGCGGCCAGCGCCGTCAATTCGTGGATCGCCAATCCACCCAGCCGGACATTGCGAGCCTGCGGATTGAGCCGCGCGCCATTGCATTCAGGACAGATCACCTCGCCGCGATAGCCGGCCAACCGCTGCTGCCGGCCCGGCTTAAGCGTGGTCGCGTATTCTCTTTCCAACATGGTCACCACGCCGGGAAAGCGTTTTTTCTCGCTCCCATTCTTGGCACTGGGAGTGCCGCGCAGAAACTGCTCCCAGACGGCCGGCTTCCACTGCGCCAGCGGCGTGTCCAGGGTGAGCTTGTGTACGCGAAGAAACGGAGCCAATTGGGCTTCGATTTTTTTCCAGGCCCGCTCGGAAAGCCCTTTCCACGGAGAGACGGCGCCCGCCGAAAGCGATAACTCTCGATTGGGAAACACCAGATCCGGATCGAACTCGACCCGCGACCCGAGGCCGTCGCACGCCTCGCAGGCGCCATAGGGGCTGTTGAAACTGAAGGAACGCGGCTCGATCTCTTCGTACCCTAACTCACACTGCGGGCAGGCATAGCGGGTGCTGTAAAGCAGGTCGTGCCACTGGCCGTTGTTGTTGTAGCAGAAGATGACCGTTTCATCACCC
>JAIOQB010000038.1 GCA_021413585.1 Planctomycetia bacterium | reverse complement strand
CCTACCTCTCCGATCTGGAAGCGGCCGGCTTTCGCCACACGCCGTACCTGTCCTTGAGTTGGCCTTACCACCGTGACCGCAACGTCCAAGGAGGCCAACTGCGCAGCGGTGGCCGAGCGTATCTCAAAGGTCTCGGATTGCACAGCACGTCACTCATCAGCTACACATTGCCCAAAGCCTATCGCCGGCTCGACGCGGAGATCGGCATCGACGACGAAACGGCCCAACGCGGCAGCGCAATCTTCCGCGTCTATGTGGACAGCGGCGACGGCCAGTGGCAGCGCCGCTATGAAAGCCCCATCGTCCGCGGCGGCCGGCCGCCGATTCCGATCTCGGTCGATCTCAAAGGGGCCAAGCGCATCGGCCTGCTGGTAGACTTCGCGGATCGCGGCGACGAACTGGATCACGCCGATTGGCTCGACGCCCGGCTGGTGCCGTAGACTACGATTTCTTGGCGCCTTTCAGTCTCTTCTGAATTTCCGCATACGGATCGGCCGCTCCCTTCGTGGGATCGACGTAGTGTGCCAAATCACGCACGGCAATCACCTTACAATCTTTTTCTTTAAGATACCGCAAGTAGCGCTCAAACTCGGTCGGGGCAAGGTTCACCCAGGGGTGGAGCCTGGCGGGGACGCCGTGAAACGTCAACACGCAGATCTTACCGTCTCGGGCCTGGTCGACCGACCAGACGAAATCGTCGTAGTTGAACTTCGGTCCCGGCGCGCCGGTCGTGGGGATCAACAGCGGATGATCCACGGCCGGATCATAGGCCAGCCCGCGGCCTCCTTCGAGTTCCTGCTTCATTTCCGGTTCGTAGCCCCGCCGGGCAAACTTGTAACCGCGCTTCTTCAGCACCTCCACGGCCTGCAAATTGTGACGATAACCGGGGTAGCAGAAAGACAACGGCTTGGGGATGCCGCGATTCTCACATTGCTCGTCAATGTAGCCCACGTCGGCGTCGAGTTGATCGCGCGGTTGCTGTGTGACGTCGATATGCCGCCGCGTGTGGTTGCCGATCTCAAATCCCAGCTTGTCCAGCCGCTGGATCTCCTCCCAGGTGAGAAAGTTCTTCTTGTCTTTCTCGGCGCCCAGACCTTCGGTGACAAAGAACGTCGCGCCAAATCCATATTTCGCCAACAGCGGCGCGACGACTTCAATATCCGACTTGTTGCCATCGTCGAACGTCAGCACGACGAGGTGATCTGGAATCGGCTTAAGCGGCTCCGCGGCGCTGAGGACATTCAACCACAGAGACACGAGTAGGCAAATGACGAATGACGAAGCTCGAATGACGAATGTGTGTCGCATGGTTAATCCAGTAATACTTTCCATGGAAGGTCTTCTTTCGTCATTCGGATTTCGACATTCGTCATTCGCTCTCCTACGCTCCGTATTTCCCCAGCCGACCCGCGTTGGCCAGCGCCAGTGACATCAGGTATTTAGCTTCGAACTGCCCCAGGCCGCCGAGGACGCAGTCCGCTTCGCCAAATCGCTGGCAGGCGTCGGTGCGGCAGTGTTCGGCCGCCAGCACCGTCGGCACGCCGTGCCAACTGTGAGCCTTGAGCATGCTTGGCGTGCTGTGGTCGCCGGTCACGATCAGCACGCTGGGCTTAAGCTCCGTGATCTTGGGGATGACCGCGTCCAGCTCTTCGATCCGCTTTACCTTGGCGTCGAAGTTGCCGTCCTCGCCCGTGCTGTCGGTATATTTGAAGTGCAGGAAGAAAAAATCGTACTTGGCGTAGTTGGCGTGCAGCATGTCCACTTGATCGCCGAGCGTCTGCGCCTGCCCCACCAGGTCCATCCCCACCAGCCGCGCGAGCCCCTTGTACATCGGATAGACCGCGATCGCCGCGGCCTTGAGTCCATACACCTGTTCGTAGCTCGGCAGCGCTGGCTTGGCGGCGAAACCGCGCAGAGTCAGCCCGTTGGCTTTCTTCTCCCCCGCCAGGAGCTTTGTTGCTTGATCCACAAACTCGGCCGCAATGTTGGCCGTCTGCTGACTGGCCGCATCGTGAGCCTTCGGGGCCAGCGGTGGCACGCCGGTCTCTTGCGGATCGGTGTCGTGGACTTTGTCCCCTAGGCCTGCGGCGCGGAACACCACCACGAACCGATGTTCCTTCACCGGCTCGACGAAGATTTCCACGCCAGGAATCTTCACTGCACGGAGCTTGCGAGCCAGCGGCGCGCTCTCTTCGGTGGCGATCCGTCCGGCGCGGCGGTCGGAGATTTTTCCCTCCGCGTCGAGCGTGCAGAAGTTCGCCCTGGCCGCCACGTCATTTCCTTGCAACTCAAACCCGATGCCGGTCGCCTCCAGCGCCCCGCGGCCGATGAGGTACTTCAGCGGATCGTAGCCGAACAAACCCAGGTGCCCCGGCCCGCTGCCGGGTGTGATCCCCGGCTTGACCGGAATGCTCAGTCCGCAGATGCCGCGGCGGGCCAATTCATCGAGATTGGGCGTGCGGGCCGTTTCCAGTTCGGTTTTGCCACCCGGCTGCTGTGGCAGTCCGCCGAGGCCGTCGGCCACGAGCATGACAATCTTGGAGTCGTTTCTTTGCAGCAAGCCGGGAATCAGTTCGAGCATGTCCATGGGCGATATTCGAATAGGGATGAATTGGGAACGGTTTTCGACGCAAAGTCGCAAAGGTGCAAAGACGCGCAAAAAAACAAAGCTATATGTCTTGCGTCACTCCATCGCGTGGTCCGCGTCCTGCGCCGAGCCAAACTGCGGCTGCCACGCCGACGCCAATCATGATCCAGGTAATGGGCTTGAGTTGATGGAGATGCTTGAGAAAGAAACTAAAACTGCCGTCTGCGATGAAGGGGGCGAACTTCCATTCGGAGAAGACTCCGAGTCCCAAGGCAAGGATTCCGCAGATTGCAGCATCGAAATTCGATCGATGCCGCGAAGCCAATCCCCAACCCAGTCCCAGCAACGTTCCCGGCACAGCCAGCGCGTAGAACCCCTGGCCGGCAATCCAGCGAAACACAAAGTAGCCCAGGACAGCGCCGACGATTCCGCCCGCCAGGCCACACAGGGAACCAATGATGTTTCGGGAGTTCATGGGTTTGGTTCTAGGCAACGATCTTCTCAATCACATTTCCCGCCACGTCGGTCAGGCGGAAATCTCGGCCGCTGTAGCGGTAGGTCAGGCGCGTGTGGTCGATGCCCAGCAGATGCAGGATTGTGGCGTGCAGGTCGTTGACGCTCACCTTGTCCACGACCGACTTGAAGCCCACTTCGTCTGTCTCGCCGTAGCTGACGCCCCCTTTCGCGCCGCCGCCGGCCAGCCAGCAGGTGAAGGCGTGCGGATTGTGATCGCGGCCCGGCTTCGCTGCCTTCTGCGCGATGGGCAACCGGCCGAACTCGCCTGCCCAGATGACCAGCGTGTCGTCCAGCAGGCCACGCTGCTGAAGATCAGCCAGCAACCCGGCGATCGGCCGGTCGGTTTCCTTAGCGAAGCCGCTGTGATTTCCCTGAATGTCGATATGGCCATCCCAACTGAGCTGGTTGTCCATCCCGCCGCTGTAAATCTGCACGAACCGCACGCCGCGTTCCACCATCCGCCGGGCGGTCAGACACTGCCGGCCAAAATGAGCGCAGCCCGGATCGTCCAATCCGTAGAGCTGCTGGATGTGCTGCGGCTCGCTGTCGATATTGATCGCCTCGGGGGCCGACATTTGCATTCGGTAGGCCAACTCAAAACTTTCGATCCGCGCCGCCAGTTCGCGCTCGGCAGGATGCTCGTCGAGATGCTGCCGGTTGAGCCGGGCCAACAGGTCGAGCTGCGCCCGCTGCTGCGAATCGTTCATCCCGGCGGGGCGAGCCAAATTGGCAATCGGCGCTCCCTTGGGATTCAAGTACGTTCCCTGATATACACCCGGCAGGAAGCCGGCCGACCAGTTGTTGGCATTTCCCTTCGGCAAGCCGCGCCCCTTGGGATCGGACATGACGACAAAGCCCGGCAGATCTCGGCTTTCGGAGCCCAGGCCGTAGGACACCCAGGAGCCGACGCTGGGAAATCCCATCCGCGTCGTGCCGCTGCTCATCATGTAGAGCGCGGGGCTGTGGTTGTTGCTTTTGGTATAGCCCGAGTGGATGAAGGCCATCTTGTCTACATGCTGGGCCATGTGCGGGAAAAGCTCGGAAGCCCATTTGCCGCATTGACCGTGCTGCGCGAACTTGAACGGCGACTTCATCAGTGCGCCGACATTCTCTGGAAAAAAGCCGGTCTGCTTGTCGAACCCTGGCAAATTCTTGCCGTGGCGCTTCTCCAGCTCCGGCTTGTAATCCCAAGTGTCCACCTGGCTGGGCCCGCCGTTGATGAACAGCCAGATGACCGCCTTGGCTCGGGCAGGAAAATGAGACGGCTTGGGCGCCATCGGATCGCGAGCGTTGAGGCCACTCCCCTGCCCTGGTCCGGCAATGGTGGCCGCTGCAGCGGAACTCAACAGACCTTCATCGGCCAGCAGCCCGGCCAGGCCGAGCAAACCCAATCCGCCCCCGCAACGGGCGAGCATTTCGCGGCGGCTGAGCGACATCGCTTCCGACATAACTTTGTGGTGGCGAGGGATCATAGGAGTTTCCTGTAGGGTGGTGCTTGCACCCACCAATCTTCTCGGCTCGGCATTGAATACCGCGTGGGTGCAAGCACCCACCCTACTTATTCCACATACACAAACTCATTCAGGGCAAACAACGTCTGGCAGAAATCGGCCAGGGCACGTTTATCCGCGTCCTTCTGCCCCGCCGCTTGATAGGATTTTTGTTGCGACTCGATAAAAGCCAGGCAGGCGTCGCGCTCGGAGTCGGTGGGTGTGCGGCCGGCCACGACTTGAAATCCTTCGCGAACGGCTTCGGCCAGGTTGTGGGAGCCGCCAGTCTGGGGCGGCGCTCCACTAGCCCCAGGCACCCCAGCGTTGGCCAGTTTGCCGGCAAAACTTTCCGCCGCGCGGCGGACTAGCGGGGCGTTCATCAACAAGAGCGCCTGCGGGGCCACGGTGGTCGTGGTGCGTGCGCCTTGGCTGACCAAGGCCTCCGGGGCGTCGAACGTCTGCATCATCGGCGTCAATTGACTCCGCTTGACGGTGAAGTAGATGCTGCGGCGGGTGCTGTTTTCATCGAGCGTGCCCGGGCCGTACATCCGCCCGTCAAGCAGGCCGCTCACCTGCAACAGGCTATCGCGAATCGCTTCGCCGTCGAGCCGCGCAGCGCTCCGCCGCCAGAGCAGCACATTTTCAGGATCCACGGCCGCCCGGGCGGCATCCGCCTGTGAACTTTGCATGTAGACCGCGCTGGTCATCATCAGCTTATGCAACGGCTTGAGCCGCCAGCCGTCGGCAATCAGCCGGGCGGCCAGATAATCGAGCAGTTCGGGGTGCGTCGGCGGATCGCCTTGCTTGCCGAAGTCGTTGGGAGTGGCCACGATGCCGCGGCCAAAATGATGCTGCCAGAGGCGATTGACGATCACGCGGGCGGCCAAGTGCCCAGCCCCGTCCTTGTTGTCCGTGATCCAGTTGGCCAGCGCCGTCCGCCGCAGCGAGGTGCGTGCTTCTTTCGGTCGCGGGACTTGCCAGTGTTTCTCCCGATCCGGCGTGCGCATCAATACCTGCATGAAGCCTTGTTCCGCTTCCCCTTCCTTCTGGTTCGAGTCGCCTCGGTTAAGGAAGTAGGTTTGTTCAAAAAAATCGGCCCCTTGCGTGTGATGACGCATCGGCTTGAGCCCTTCGCTGACCACCATCACCTTGGTCTTGTTGGTTTTGGTCGACTTTCCTTTTTTGGCCTTAATTTCAACTGCCGGAGACGCAGGGGCCAAGTCGGCGGGCAACTCGAGGTCGATCTCGCTCCGAACCGCCGTGGTGAACGTGGCCAGGATGCGGTAATAGTCGGCCTGCGGGATCGGGTCGAACTTGTGATCGTGGCACCGCGCGCAGCCGATCGACATGCCGAGCATGGCCGAACCGGTGGTGGAGGCCATGTCGTCCATCGCATCGTATCTGGTGCGCTCCACTTCGTTGGCCGTAATCTGCGTCGGAAACACGCCGGCGCCGAGAAAGCCGGTGGCCATCATCGCCAGCGGATCGCTGGGGGCCAGCTCATCGCCGGCAAGCTGCCAGCGCAGAAACTGGTTGTAGGGCATGTCGTCGTTGAGCGCACGAATCACGAAGTCGCGGAAGTGATAGGCATGTTTTCGATCGTAGTCGTGCTCGAAGCCGTGGCTCTCGGCGAACCGGGCCACATCCAGCCAGTGCCTCGCCCAGCGCTCCCCATAGTGCGGGCTCTCCAGCAGTCGATCGATCAGTTTTTCGTAAGCGGCAGGATCGGCGTCCTTGACGAATGTTTCGACTTCCTCGGGTGAGGGAGGCAGACCCAACAGGTCGTATGACGCCCGGCGGATCAGCACCCGGCGCGAGGCCGCTTCGTTCGGCGCGATCCCCTTGGCTTCCAGTTTGGCCAACACAAAATTGTCGATCGGAGTGCGTACCCACGCCTTGCGTTTGACGGTGGGCGGCGTCGTTTCGCGGAGAGGCTCGAGCGACCAGAACTTCTTCGCTTCCGGCGGCAGCACCGTCTTTGTCCACGGCACTGCGGCAGTCTTATCGAGCAGCGGCTTGTCGTACGGCGCTCCGAGGTCGATCCAGCGGGCGATGTGGCCGATCTCCACATCGGAGAGCTTAGCGGCCTCTTCCGGCATCTTGGGCTCATCCACATGGGTGATCAGCTTGTAAAGCCGGCTCCGCTTGGCATCGCCCGCGATAACCGTCTTGTCCTTGCCTTCGGCGCCTCCCTTAAGCAACCCTTCGCGGGTTGTCAGGTCGAACTCCGATTCGGTGTCTTTTCCCCCGTGGCAGTTGACGCAACTCTTCAGCAGCACGGGGCGCACTTGTTGACGAAACAGGTCCAACCCCTCGCGCATCTTGGCGGCATGATCGGAGGGGAAAGGCGTAACCGCGGCGACTTCTCGCGGCTCGGCAGCATTCAAGAGATCGCTGGTTGCACTCCATATGAGGCCGGCAATTGCTAAAAACGCACTACGCTGTGCTAGTTCGCGAGCGATCCGCTTGATGAGGCTTGGCGGCATACAGTTAGGCTTCGGCATGGAAGGGTGAGACCGGAGAGCCAAGGTGGGATACCCTCTATTAGAAA
>JAIOQB010000295.1 GCA_021413585.1 Planctomycetia bacterium | reverse complement strand
TGTCCTGCGGGGCCGCCATACACTTCCATCGGATAGCGCGAAAAAATGGTGATGTAAAACCAGAACTGCTGCAGCGATTGATTCCGCCCCAGCCAGACGCTCATCGACGCCAGCGACATCATCAGGCTGTAGAAAATCCCAATGCCGCACACCACATACACCGGGTACAGCATCACTTGCACCACGGACAGCGACAGTGGCGGGCTGCCGAAGTGCAGGCGGATCACGGCATAGACCAACATCACAAAGCCGATCACCGAGCTGGACAAGCTGGACCAATCCACCCGCTGCAACGATACGAGGAATTGCGTGTCGATCGGCTTAAGCAGCGCGAAGTCGAGGCTGCCGGTGCGGATCATCTCGCTCATCTCTTCGGCATTCGACATGAAAAATGCTTCGACAATGCCGCCGATCAGCGTGGTCGTGGCGAAGAACACCAGGAACTGATACTTCCCCCAGCCGGTGTTTTGGCCCAGCGTCGGCGTGTAGGCGAAGATCAGCTCGTAGAAGCCCAGGTTCATCGCGATCCAGGAGATCACCGAGATCGTTTCGATGATGAAGCTGGCGCGGAACGACATGTCGCGCACCAGGCTGTTGCGGGCGAACGTCAAGAACACCTGAAAGTACGGCGGATGCGCAGAGGCGACCCGTTCCGGCCGGCCGTCGCCGGGCCAGCGGTCGTCCGTCGAGAGTGCGTTGTCCCGCGGTCGTGTCATGTGTTCAGCCCCCGAATCCGCTATAGCGCCGCACGCCGCGGGCGTAGGCAAAACGACACACCAGGAAGAAGAAGATCACCCAGGCCAGCTCGGCCCACAGCCCGCGCGCCAGCGCCGGACCCTGGATCTTCCCCGTTGATTTCCAAAAACCAGAAGCCGACCAGGCCAATTGCCATTTCCAAGAAGAACCCCAGCAGGAACGACAACACCAGCGACACGGTAAACGCCGCGATCGTGCCGCCGTCGGGCAGGGCCGGAAAAAAGCCCCGGCACAGGAAGAACACCAGCACGAACGGCCCGAGCGCCACGCCGTAGTACACCAGCTTGTGCGCCACGCGCATCAGCAACATGAAGCCAATCATGTCGATCGGCTGGATCAGGAACTTCTTGATTGTGCCGTCGCGAATATCGCGGGCAATGCCGCTCGACAAGCCGGGCATGCTGGAGAATGCCCGGCCGACCATCGACAGCAGGTAGTAGGCGATGAAGTCGTGATAGTCGTACCCCGCGATGTCCCCTTTCACCGCGGTGAAGATCGATCCCCACAGAAAAATCTGCGTGACGATCGGCAAAAACCGCATCAGTGTGCCCAGCGCAAAGTCCCCCCGATAGACCAGCCGCTCTTCGAGGCAGATCCGCAGGATCGTCCACCAGACGAGCGTTTTGGTACGAATCAGGGCAACCATGGGCGTTACGCCGAAGTAAAGAAATTGAACCACAGAGGCACAGAGGTGTTTGGCTTTCAGCTATCGGCTATCGGCTATCAGCTTTTGGCCGACAGCCGATAGCTGACAGCCGACAGCCGCGTCTCTGTGGTTCAAAAAAACTTTTGCCTCAATCACGACGCGCACCGACTCGCGCATTTTCCTCTTCAATATCGCGCGCCACGGCCGAGAACATCTCGGCGATGACGTCCTCCAGTGGCGGGTCTTCCACGCTCACGTCTTCGATCGCGTGGGCTTGCAGGATTGCCGCCAGGACGTCAGTCACCACGCTGCGGTCGACGCGCAGCTTGGCCTTGGGGGCCTGCCAATCGATCACATGGCCAAAGCGGCTTAGGTCGGCCGGCACGTCGCCGTCGGCAAACAGCAGCGTGACGATCTTGTGGCCGCTGAAGCGATCGATAATGCCGGAGAGCGAGCCGTCGTACATGATCTGCCCTTGGGCAATGATCACCACGCGGCGGCAGAGCGCGGCCACGTCCTTCATGTAGTGGCTGGTCAGCAGGATCGTGATCCGCCGCAACGCCTGATAGTGCCGTAGGAACTGCTGAATGTTGTGCTGCGCGACGACGTCCAACCCAATGGTGGGTTCGTCGAGGAACAACACGTCGGGCGAATGCAGCAGCGCCGCGATCAACTCCATCTTCATCCGTTCGCCCAGCGACAGCTCGCGCACCGGCTGGCCGAGCAGCTCGCGGACGGTGAGCAGATCGACCAATTCGTCCCGGGTCCGGTCGAACTTGGCCGGATCGATGCAATAGATCTGTTGATGCAGGCGGAACGACTCCTGGGCGGGCAGATCCCACCACAGTTGGTTCTTCTGCCCCATCACCAGGGCGAACCGGCGGCGGTAGGCGTTCTCGCGCTGCCAGGGGATAAAGCCCATCACGCGGGCGGTGCCACTGGTGGGGGTGATCACGCCGGAGAGGAGCTTGAGCGTGGTGGTCTTGCCCGCGCCGTTGGGGCCCAGGAAGGCCACGAATTCCCCTTCCCCGACGGTCAGGTCGATGTTGCGAACCGCTTCGACCTGGCGATACTCGCGCTTAAAGAGCCCCCGCAAGGCCGCCCCCAGCCCCTCTTGTTTGCGATAGATCTGGTAGGTCTTGGCCAGCGACCGGATTTCGATGATCGGCTTGCCCGGTTCGTTCATGCCCGGTTCAGACGTGGATGTGTAACTCATAGTGGCTAGATTATAGGGGCGAAGCGGTCCGGCGTCAGTGGCATCGCCGGGCAAACCGGCTTTGTCCCCCGGTTTCGCGTGCGGTATAATTCGCGCCTTCGGCGGCTGTCAGCTATCGGCTGTCGGCCGTCGGCTATCGGCTGGGAGCCCGCCTATGGACCCGCTGATGGCCGAAAGCTGACAGCCGAAAGCCCTTCATCAAGGAGCCCAGTCACGGCTGCGATTCGCGTAGGTATCGGACACGACACGCACCGGCTGGTGCCGGGGGGACCGTTGCGCCTGGGGGGGATCGACATCCCGCACGACCGGCGTCTCGCGGGGCATAGTGATGCCGATGCGTTGTTGCACGCCATAACCGATGGGTTGCTGGGGGCCGCC
>JAIOQB010000030.1 GCA_021413585.1 Planctomycetia bacterium | reverse complement strand
GCTTCTGGCGGGGCGCGTGGTGCATTGGATGGTGGCGGCCGAGTATTTTCCGCTGCCGGTGGTCGGCAATGTGCTGCGGTTCACCGGCAGCATCCCCGCCCGCCGCGGCGGCATCGACACCGCGTCAACGCGACAGGCGATTCGCTACGCACGCCAAGGAGAATTGGTGGGCATGCTGCCCGAGGGACGGATCAATGAAACTCCCGTGCTGATGCTGCCGGGGCGCCCGGGGGCGGTGCTGGTGGCGCTCAAGGCCCGCGTGCCGATCATTCCCTGCTACCTGCATGGCGCCCGCTACGCGGGCACGTTTTGGAGCAGCATGGTGATGCCGGCCAAGGTGCGGCTGACGATCGGCCCGCCGCTCGACCTGTCAGAATATTTTGACCAAGAGCCGACGGCCGATCTGTTGGGGCTGCTGACTCGGCGCATGATGTCGGAAATCGCCAAGCTGGCGGGCCGCCCTGATTTTGAGCCGCAATTGGCTGGCCGGCATTGGAAGCCGAAGCCGGGCAGCACGGATAGGCTGTAGTCATTTAACCCGTCGATGAAACCGCGCACCGATCGGTGTGCGAAGTTCCGCCGGCGAGCAGCCCTTGGACTGTCGCTACACGGCGGCGCAACTCCGCTTCGACTGCGGCGGGAGTTTCGCCCGCCGCCAGCACGGTCAGCACGGGCATGCCGGCGAGGATGCGACTTTCGGGCTCGGGAATGTCAGCCACTGCGGGCGAGGCAGGGCCCTGGTTTTGGGCTTCTGCCCAGGTAATCAGCGCCGGCGGTACCTGCAAGTCATGTCGGGCAAAAACGATCGCTTTGCCGGCGTAATTTACTGTCGGCGAACGTACCGGAGCGGGTAATCTTGCGTCGCGACAGGCTTCCACATGCAATCCAATCGCCGAAAACCCCAGCGTTCGCTCCAGCACTTCCACCGATGCCGGAAAACGCGTATTCACTTCGACGGGGTGAATGATCTCGCCCGCGACCACCACATCGACCCCGAACAGCCCCATTAGCCCGAACTCAGCCGCCAATCGCTCGCCCATCTGCTCAAAGCCCCGGCGCACCGTATCCGACAAATCCAGCGGCCCGATCGATCCGGCATAGTGAAACTCAGCGGCCCCGGTCCAAGAAGTGCCAACCAATTGCGCAGTAACACCCAGCAGCATGGCCCCGCCGTCGGCTGCAACATACACGGCGGCGCATGATCGCCCCGCGACGCGTCGCTGGTAGTAGCATGTGCGAGGATCAATCTCCCCGGCCTGCTCGTCCCACAGTGCGATATTTCGGCCGCCGCCACCACGAAACGGCTTGCGGAGCCATGTGCCGTCGCGCGGCAGATCCTCCGGCGAACGTATTACTTCCGGCGGCGATATCCCAGGCATGCGCAGCGCCTCGGCCACTCGAAACGGTTCGCGCACCCGGCGCAGCACGTCGCCGGAGTTTCCCCACAGCGCTCGCCGCTGAGCTAACGCATCAACCAGCCGGGGATAATTTTCCAGCGCGCCGGTGTAAACCCAGGGCATCGGTGGAAAAGATAACGCCGCCGGCACCAGCCCGGCCGGGTAACGCCGCACGCGGGCGGACCTCGGGGGAACTGCCTGATTGCCTGGGGCAACGCCCCAGATGGTAGCCTCTGGGGCGTTGCCCCAGCCACCCGATGATTGAGCCAGCGCTCGCAGATCCCGATCGCCGAATAGATCGACGCCATAGGGATCGAACCCTGCCCGTGCGGCCGATTGAGCCACCGCTCGCACGCTGGCCCCCAGCAGCAACAGCGGCCCGCTCATGCCCGGCGGCCCCGCAGCCCGCGGCGCGGCGCGGGTTCAGCCGCTGCGGCGGGCGGCCGGTCGTTGATCTTCAGCACCTTTACGCGCATCTTGCCCAGCACATTGAGCCAGGCGAAATCCTCCGTCCCCACGGAGAGCATGATGTGCGTGGCGTCGACGAATGTTTCGTCCCACGTCGGGTCGATGGTGATCCACTGCCGGCCGTCGTGGATCTCTGCCCAGGCGTGCCAGCCAAGGGCCCCTCCCTGGCGATTTCCGGCCGGGGCCACGCTTTCGTCGTCGACCAGGCCTCCCACCTCGCGGGCAGGCACGCCGGCGGCCCTGGCGAGCGACACAAACAGCAGCGAGTGCTCCGTGCAGTCGCCGGCCAGGCTGGCCAGCACCTCCAGCGTCGTGGCGGCGTTGGCTTGATATGTCTTGCGCAGATGCTCGAAAACCCAATGTTGCAGCAACACGGACTTCTTGAGCGGGTCGGTTTCGCGGCCGACGATCTTGGCGGCTAATTTGCGCACCTCGGGCTCGTCGGATTGAATCGTCGGCGTGGCGCGAAGCATCAACGCCCGTTCGGCGTCGCTCAGTGGCGTCCCCTTCTCTAGCAATTTGCCGCGGCGGATGGTGACAACCGTCGTGCCGTCGGCCTGCTTCACCGATTGCTGCCAGGGCGTTTCCGGAAAATGAAATTCCCCCAGGTCGCGGCATTCCAGCGTCAGCGAATTGACGCGCCGCGGGTCGCCCAGCGGCCGGTCCAACTGCACCTCGAACGTCATGTCGGTCACCGACGCCTGCAGGTTCTTGGCCGTAGCCTCTTCTTCCAGCCGCATGTCGAACGGGCCGAGCTTCCCTTTGATTGCCGTGCCGTCGGGGAGCAATTCCATTTCGTAGCCGGCCCCGTCGCTATCAAGCCGCACGCGGGTAAGCTGCGTCGCCACGCCCTTCCATGTGAACGGCCGGCGGCTGAGAAAGACGTACGTCTCCGCCTTGTCGATGTCCGCCGAGTCGAGCGACGTGGAAAATGTTTTGAACTTCTCGCCTTGCTTGTCGACGGTGGTGATCCAGCGGTCGAGCCGGCGAATCAGTTCCAGCGATTCTTTCGGCAGCGGCGTGCGGCGTTTCGTCTCGTGCCCCGCGGCGACCGTGCGCACGGCCATGCCCTGGCCTTCGCGTTCGGCCGTGGTGGTGCTGACGCGGGTGTCCTCGGTGGTGGAGTTCTCGATGCGCAGTACCGGCCCCTCGCCGCTGAGTTCGTAGTACGTCCGTTCATGCCAGCCATAGACTGATTTCTCGCCGCGCACGAGCATCTCGACGCGCCCCTCCGCCTCGGTGATGGCCACCGGCTGCGAACGATACTCCCCCAGCCGCGTCTCATCCACCGACCAGCCGATTTTCTTGTCCTGCACGTAGAGGCCGTACGCATAGCGACCCTGGGATCGCTTGATGAAATCGCGCAGCGTTTCGTTGGCGGCCGGCGCGGGTGCCGCAGCCGCCGGAGCGGCGCTGGCCGGCGTAGCGACCGGCGCCGCGACGGCGGGAGCCATCGGCGCCCCGGCCGGAGTCTCCGCAAATGCCGGGGCGAGCAGCGCGAGACCGACTATCGTCAATGCGGCCAGCCAAATCCTCGAAGTCAATTCTGTTGACCGCGTCATGGTGCGTCCTGCTTCCGCAAAGAGAACTAGGCCCGGCGCTGACGCCGGGTAAAAGCACAAAACCCAAGTACCCCCGGCATGATTCGAACATGCGACCTGCGCTTTAGGAAAGCGCTGCTCTATCCAACTGAGCTACGAGGGCCTGCCATTATTGAACCATGGACGAGCGAGCAAGGCCAGACTGGGGGCGAAACCGTATGCCTATTATGGCTGCCCTGAAATCAGTTCCAGGCCGCTTCGATTGGAGCGATTTCGGCTTCGGTCAGGCTGCAGAGGTCGTAAATCAGGTTGTCCAACTGCTGGTCGACGGCGTCGATTTGGCGTTGGGTCCGCAGCGCGCTCGTGCTCCTCATTTACTGAGGCGAAAAATTCCGGGTCGAACATTGGCCGTTCTCCAGCGCAGCCGCCTACACTCTTTTGTGCCGGCGGTGCGATACCCTCTTAGCTTGCACTACCCGGCACGACACTTATGCAGTCTATATGGCCGCGGCTTGTAATTTAGACAGCTAATTTTCTCCTTGCCGTTCCAACCGCCAAAGGTAGTAAAATGGCTCTTGCTCAACATTGTCAGGAACGGTGCATGCCTCTTGAACTAGTTTGCGAATATCGTCGGCATATTTTAGTCCACCTAATGCGCCTGCTACCGCCCCAGCAGACGCTAACGCGATAGGAGCGACGGCTGCCGCGGCGGCAGCCGATACGCCGAACAATCCCGACGCTACTCCTACGGTTATACTCGCGGTAGCAAATCCGACTTTTCCATAGATTTCCCGCCGCGTCCTGGCGTGGGCCTTTTCAACCACTACGTCCATTTTATTGAGCTGGGGTCTGATCGTATCGTCAAATGCCTGCTTAACGGTCGCCGATGTGATCGTTGCAGAACTTCCGCGAAGTTCTCTAAGCAATTTATTGAGAGCATCGCGATAAGCTTTGAACGATGTTCCTTCCTCTTGCCGCATTTTTGCCAGCGATTCGATGTCGAGCGCGATTAAAGATGGAAGTGTATGGGCGAGACCATCAATAATTGCAAGAGAAACAGCATTCGCGTTTTCGTCATTGCTATGAGCTGCCAATGTTGAGAAGTGCCTCTGATCCGTAACAAATCGAAATCCGTGAGCGCTATGCAGACCCTGAATGAGAAGATCCTCGACCAGCGGCCGAATTAAGTGACGATATGCTCTAATCGCAGATGCCTCAGTCTGCATGTCCTGCCGCGTTAGTCGAATTGCGTTCTTCCTTTTTATCAATTTATGCAGGTCAAGCTCTGTCTCGGGCAGCAAAGAATAGGAACAGCCATGCTCTATATATTCTTCTGGTCCCTCAAACTTGAAAGCCAAGTGTTTCTTATTCCATGGCGTCCGTTCAAGTGTAACTGTTACGGCGTCCGCATACTTATCTAGAAGCGCGTCCGCAGCAGCACCTACTCGCTTTTCTAGCGGTTCAAGGATGGATTGTTGATGTTTGCGGCAAAAAGCCATGCGTTTCGCGACAAACCCCATAGTTCCTTGTTCAACCGCCGGGCGAATATAATTCAAAAGCAACAAGACATCATTCAACTCCTTTCGCTCGTTTGGAGTCAGCGCGGTAACATCTTTATAGTCATCAAGTGGGTCGTAAATCGCGACGTCGTCTGCGTACAACGTCGCGAATCGAGCCGCGCTGTCAATTCGTTGTATGCGGCACTCCAAATTGCTGCATGGGTAATAGCCGCCGCTTAAGGCGCTGCTTGCAATAAACGAATACGTACTTGCCGTTTTTGTGGCAATTTTGCGCATCGTCGCCGCGGCAACTGCGAGAAAATCTAATGTTTGATCCTCTGTCCACTCATCCAGCCTGGCAGTTACACGGTCAGGTGTGAGCCCGTAAGACTCGATCATTTCATAGAGAGGGTGCATGTTGAATGCCTCCAATCGCCACGATTGTCGAAAGGTGATTGGGGTTAGCCTAGCACTGGTACTTGGTTTTGTCCTGTCCCTCTGTCGCAGTTCTTCCCTCGTCGCTCGTGCCGCGGCCGTCCAAGCGACGCAACGTAGGGCAGGCACCGTCGCTGCGCCGTAGCACGGCATGAACGATTCCGCACCGGCGCCGGTGATTTTGAAAATCGTGGCGACTGGGCGGCAATTATAACTACCCCTAGCGCACGTAACGGCAGAGGGCGAAGAATTGCGATTGGCACACATTGCGGAGAGAATGCTCAATTGCACCCTCACCGCGGCCCTTTCCCGGAGGGAGGGGGGAAGAGCGGCCGTTAGGCGCTGCGGGCCTGGCGGCTGGAGCGAGCGGGCTTTTGTTTGTCGATGCGACCGGCGCGGGGGCGGGGGGCGTTGGGGCCGTCTTGGGGGGCGTCGGTTCGCTTCGAAGTGGGTTGGGCGGCGGCTTCTTCCTCCAACTCTTCTTCCTCGCCCTCGTCGTCGAGTTCCTCGTCGGCGTCCTCTTCTTCCGTGTCGTCATCGGCGCCGTCATCTGCGTCGACATCATCTTCTTCGACGTCGTCGGCTTCTACCTCGTCGCCGTCTTCTTCGATGTCCTCGTCGCTCATCACTTCGACGTCGGCTTCATCCGCCTCTTCGTCGGCGTCTTCTTCGTCACGACGCAGATCGACCGGCGGACGGACGCCGTAGATTTCGGCTTCGTCTTCTTCATTGGCTGGGGTCACTTTGGCCGCTCGGGCAGCGCGCGGTTTGCTAACGGCGGCGGGAGCATCTTCCTCTTCCTCTTCTTCCTCCGCGTCAAAATCCTCAGCATTCAGTGGAGCGCTGGCCCGGCGGGCCCCTTCGCGGCTGAACGTCTGAGGGCGAGCTTCCTCCATCTCCTCTTCTTCCAGCGGCGACGGGCGGCGCGGGGTCACCTCGATCTTGTTGCGTCGCGGAGCGTGGGCGGGTACGGCGGCGCCACCGGCCGGGGCGTTCGCTTCTCCTTGCATTACGGCCCATTGCTCCGGGTTGATCAGCACCTCGCGGGCTTGCGAGCCGTTGTACGTGCCGACGATCCCGTCCTCGGCCATGAAGTCGATCAGCCGGGCACCGCGGCCATAACCTACGCCCAGTGCCCGCTGCAACAGCGATACGCTGCCGCGTCCTTCGCGCACAATGACATCGATCGCCGCCTCGTACATCTCGTCGCGGTCCTTGAACTTGTTGCCGCCGGTCGCCTCGCCGCCGGCGTTGGCCGGTTGCAAATGCACCAGTTCATTTACGAACTGCGGCTCGGTGGTGGCAACCGCGGCGATCACTTTATTAATCTCGTCGTCGCTGAGATACGTCCCCTGGCCGCGCACCAGCGTGCTCGTGCCGGGCCACAGGAACAGCATGTCACCGTTGCCCAGCAGCTTGTCGGCTCCCATTTCGTCGAGCACGACGCGACTGTCCACGCGGCTGGCCACCTGGAAGCAGATCCGCGCGGGCAAGTTTGACTTGATCAGGCCGGTGATCACGTCCACCGTCGGCTTCTGCGTGGCCAGGACCAGGTGGATGCCTACCGCGCGGCTTTTCTGCGCCAGGCGGATGATGTGGCTTTCCACTTCCTTCGGCGCGGTCATCATCAGGTCCGCGATTTCGTCGGCGATGCAGACAATGTATGGCAGATGCAACGGGATGCTGGCTCGCTCTTCGTCGGATTCCGGCTGAATCCGCGACATCAACTCTTCTTCGCCCAGTTGGTTGTAGACGCTGATGTGCCGCACACCCGCGCGAGCCAGCAGGGCATACCGCTCTTCCATCTTCTCGACGGTCCAGCCGAGGATCGCCTCGGCCTTCTTCATGTCGGTGACCACAGGGTGCATCAAGTGCGGCAGGCTCTTGTAGGGGCTGAGTTCAACCATCTTGGGGTCGATCATCAGCATCCGCACCTCGTCCGGCCGGCGGGCCATGATCATCGACACAATGATTGAGTTGAGGCACACGCTCTTGCCCGTGCCGGTGCGGCCGGCGATCAGCAAGTGCGGCAGCGAAGTGAGGTCGACGGTGAGCGGATTGCCCGAGACGTCCTTGCCCAGGAAGATCGGCACCTTCATCTTGCGTGTCTTGGCCGTGTCTTCCTCCATCACCTCGCGCAGGCGCACGATCTGCCGATGGGTGTTCGGCACCTCGATGCCCACCGAGTTCTTGCCCGGAATCGGCGCCACAATGCGCACGCTGGGCACACGCAGGGCGATAGCAAGATCGTCCGCCAGGCTGGTGATCTTGGAGAGCCGCAGGCCGGCTTCCAGTTCGACTTCAAATTGGGCGATGACGGGGCCGGTTTCGATTTCGACGACTTTGACGTTGAAGCCGAAGTTGGCGAACGTCTTCTCCAGGATTTTTGCCTTGCGGCGGACGTCCTTCTCCTGCTCGGCGTATTCAGTTTGCTCGCCGGGGAGCAAGAGATTGATATCGGGCAGTTTGTACTCGGGCAATTCTTCCGCCTCGACGGCGGCGTCGAGTTCTTCGATCACCGCATCGCGATTCGACCGCTGGCCGTTGCCGCGGAAGCGCAGCGCGGCCGCGATCCGCTGGCCGACACCCGGCTTGGCGGGAGTGGCTTCGTCGGCCGATTCATCTCCGTCGGCAGCTTCGTCCCCTTCCGCCGATTCCTCGTCGGAATCTTCGGCCGATTCGTCGTCGTCGACTTCTTCTTCGTCCTCAACTTCCGCGGCGGGCTTGGCAGCGGCGGCCTTCGTGGCGGGGGTTGGAGTAGCAGTCGCAGTGGCGCTGGCGGCAGCGGCGGCAGGGTCAACGCGGCGGCCGAGGATTCGGACCGACAGGTCAGAACCGTCGTCGGCACCGGTGGCGGGTTTCGTGCCCTCTTTCGCCGCGCTCACCTCTTCGCCGGCACGCACCTTGCGCCCAGCGGTCACGGCGCGGCCCGCACGAACCGCGACCGTGACCGGCTTG
>JAIOQB010000265.1 GCA_021413585.1 Planctomycetia bacterium | reverse complement strand
TGACCTCCGGGGACGAGGCGAAGGTGGGCGGCTATCTGGCGACGAAGTACGGCATCGGCACCGCATACGCTCCCTACTCGCTGCCGGACGCTCTGCCGGCGAACACGCCAGTCTCGATCAGCACCGGCGCCACGCTCGACATGAACGGCGCCACGGCCACCATCGGGCTGACCGGCCAGACCGGCAGCAGCATCCTGCTCGGCGGCGGCACTCTCAACGTCAACAGCACTGTCGATTCCACGTTCGCCGGCAACATCTCCGGCGGCGGCAGTTTCAACAAGCTCGGCTCCGCCACGCTCACGCTCAGCGGCGTCAACACGCAAACGGCCACGACCACCATCAGCGAGGGAACCCTGAAGCTCGGTTCCACGACAGGACTCTCGCAGACCACGGGCGCGACGGTCGTCACGGCGGGCGGCACGCTCGACCTCGGTGGTTTCAACGCCACGACCAACGGTTTGGTCACGTTCGCCGGCGGACCGGTGCAAAACGGCGCGATCACCAACAATGGCGACGGCTACGCCGGCCAAGCCGGCACGGTTTCCGCATCTCTGCAAGGGACCGGCGGCCTGACGAAGACCACCGCTAGCACGCTCAGTCTGACCGCCAGCAACACCTTCACCGGCGACACCACGCTCAGCGCCGGCACGCTCACGCTGGGGCATGCCCTGGCGCTGCAGAATAGCACGCTCAAACCGGCTGGCGGCACGCTGGGCTTTGGCGCCGGCGTCACCAGCCCGACGCTCGGCGGTCTGGCCGGCAGCAGCAATCTGGCGATTGCGACCCCCGTCACGCTCAACGTGGGCAACAACAACCAAGACACCACCTACAGCGGCGTGATCAGCGGCAGCGCCAGCCTCAACAAAATCGGCAGCGGCGTGTTGACCTTAAGCGGCACCAACACCTATGCCGGCTCGACCACGATCAGCTCCGGCACGCTGCGGCTGCAAGGGAGCCCGGTCATGCCGAGCGGAGTGAACGCGTGGTTCAGCGCTTCGTCGTTGAATTATGCCAATGGGCAGAACATCACGACCTGGGCGGACCTGACTGGCGGCCATGTCGCCACGTTGAATCAAGGGAACATGACGTTCCTGACCAATCAGGTCAACGGCCAGCCCGCTGTCCAGTTCAGCGGCAACGCCTATGCCAATATGACCGGCGACATGTTCTCCAAGCAGCAGTACTTCGTGTTCAGCATGCCCAGCCCCGGAGGCGATTGGGGAACCATCATCGGCAGCCAAACTCGCAGTGGGTACATGTTCAATCCCAACGGATTCATGTGGGACGGCAATTATCCGCAGGCCGTGATGCAAAATGGCGGCGCTCCCTTGAACCCGAACTTTCAGCTCAGCAACATCGGCAACTTCATGGTCGTGCAGGTCACTGGCAACAGCAACGACACCAGCATTCGATCCGGCTGGGCGCTCGATCGCCAAGAAGGCTGGGGGGGCATGAACATGAACCTGGCCGAAGTGATTTCCTTCGACCATGCACTGAGCAATAGCGAGCAGGGGGCAGTAGGAGCTTATTTGAGCAGCAAGTATGGTATTTCGACTGGCTATTCGGGACTGCTTGCCACCTCCGCCGTGCTGCCGACGTCGACGGTGGTCACCATGGCCTCGAACACGACCTTCGACGTCAACAACGCCAATCAGCAGATCGCTCAACTGCGCGACGCCATCCCCGGAACCACCACGGGACACCAGGTCACCCTGGGACAGGGGACCCTCACCGTCGGCGACGCCGGCAACTTTTCATTCTCCGGCACCATCTCCGGCACCGGCGGCATCACCAAGGTGGGCAACGGCGTGATGGATATCAAGGGAACCAACGACTTCACCGGCACCGCCACCGCCGGCGGCGGCGTGTTGCTGATCAGCAGTTCGCTGACCGGCGGGGCCAATGTCGCCGCCGCCTTCAACAACACCACCGCCACGCTCGGCGGCACCGGCACGATCAACGGGCTCGTGACGGTCAGCTCGCCCACCGGGCTGGGCCGGACCAATCGCATCACCGGCGCCGGCGTCGGCACCACCGGCACGCTCAACCTGGCCGGCGGCCTAAGCTTCGCCGCTGGGGCAGGGGGGTACTTCGATATCAACAGCACCAGCGACGGCGACTACTTGAACGTCTCCGGCGGCAGCTTCACCGCCGCCGTGGGGAGCGTCATCGCCGTGCCCGATTCGATCAACCGGGGAACGTACAACCTGATCGGCTTCACGGGAAGCGCCCCGAGCCTCAGCAACTTTGTGCTGCAAGACCTCAACGGAAATGGCGCTTCGGGAGGATTCGCGTTGAGCTATACGGGCAATGTGCTTCAATTGATCGTCAACAGCGACAGCCTGGTCTGGAACGGCGGCAGCACCGGCCCCGGAAACAACAACTGGACCACCGGCGAGAACTGGACGGGGGGCGTCGCGCCGCAGGCTGGGGACAGATTGGCGTTTGCCGGTTCCGCCCGCACCAATCCGACCAATGACTTTGCCGTCGGAACGGCCTTCTCGGGAATCAGCTTTCAGGCCAGCGCCGCCAGCTTCACGCTCAGCGGCAACAGCATCACGTTGCAGGGAAACATCAACAACAATTCGTCCAATGACCAGGTCATTAACCTGGACATGGCACTGCAGAGCCAGGCGGGCATTGGCACCGGCGCCGCCGGCAAGAATCTGACGCTCAACGGCACGCTCAGCGGGGCCGGCGGGCTGAACGTGACGGGCAGCGGCACGCTCATCCTGACCGCCGCCAACACCTATGCCGGCGACACGAAGTTGACCTCAGGCACCTTGAAGCTGGCCAACCAGAATGCCGTGCAGAATAGCACGATGATCCTCAACGGTGGCAATTTGGCGTTCGACAGCACGGTCGGCGGAAACTTCACGTTCGGCGGCCTGACCGCGTACACGCCGGGGCCCGGTTTTGACATCACTCTGCAGGACAGCGCATCGAATGCCGTTGCCCTGACGGTAGGTGGCAACAACACCAGCACGCTCTACGCCGGCGTGCTTAGCGGTACTGGCTCGCTGATCAAGAATGGCACCGGCACGCTGACATTGTCCGCCCCCAGCACGCACACCGGCGGCACGACGATCAACGACGGCACAGTGATCCTGACCGCCGCCAACACCAGCAGCGGCGCTACGACCGTTTCCGGCGGGACGCTGCGGTTGTCTCACCAGTATGCCGTGCAAAACAGCGTGCTGACGATGAACGGCGGCGCCGTAGTATTCGACAGTGCCGTGGGAGGGACGTTCAACTTCGCCGGCTTGGCCGCTGCCACGTCGGGCGCCGGCTACGACATCACGCTCCAAGACAGCGCCAACAACCCTTTGACCATGGTGATTGACGGCAGGAACACGAACTTTGCCGGCGGACTCAGCGGCAGCGGCTCGTTGATCAAAAGCGGCACCGGCACGCAGGAACTCAGCGGCATCCTTGCCTACACTGGCACCACCACGATCAATTCCGGCGTGTTAAAGGTCACCGGCACGGGAAGCAACACCACCAGCAACGCGGTAAACGTCAACGGCGGCGAGCTGGATCTCGGCAAGACTTCCGGCCTGGCGTTCAGCTTTACATCCATCAACATCGGCCGGACCGACGGCTCCAGCGCGACCAGCGCCACGCTGAAGCTGCTGGGGTCGAATCAGATTTCCAGCAACACGGACCTGTTCATTTTCAACCAGGGGGTGCTTGACCTCCACGGCCAGAATCTCACCATCAACACGCTCAACGACAGCGGCGCGAGCAACACGGGACGCGTGGACAATACCGCCGGAAACGGCACGCTGACCGTCGTGGGGGGTGAGTTCTACGGCGTGATCCAGAACAGCCCCGGCACCACGCTCAATCTGACGGTGGCGTCTCCCACGCTCGTCCTCTACAACACGAACAACACGTACTCTGGTACCACGACGATCAATCCAGGCGCGGCCCTGCTCCTGTCGAACTCTTCGGTGAATAACAACATCGCGGGCTCCCAAGTGATCGACGTGCAAAGCGCTGTGACCCAATTTGGAACCAGCATCGGCCGCTTGATCGTCAACTCGCCGGCACCGGAAAACAACGGCTTCGGCAGCCTGAAGAACAGCAAGTTGACTCTCAGCAGTGGACAGACGATTGCTGGCACCGGCCGGATCGTCGGCAATCTGGAAATCGCCAGCGGCAGCACGCTCTCCCCCGGTGCCCTAACCGGCAGCCCTGGAACCTTGAATCAGCAGCAAGGAAGCCAAACCTGGGACGGCAGCGGACACTACAAGTGGGAACTCAATCAAGTCGACACTTCCTCGGTCGCCCAGGCGGCGTTTAAGGGCATCTCGCCCGGCTACGACTGGATGAACGTCACCGGCGGCCTGATCGTCGCCGCGACCAGCGGGAACAAGTTCAACGTCGACATCAACGGCGTCAGCGGCGGTGTGGCCGGGGCCGCCGCCAACTGGGATCCGCACAACAGCTTTAGCTGGACGCTGGCCACCGCCAGCACCGGGATCACGGGTTCCATCTCGACCGCGAACTTCGCGCTCAACACGGCCGGCTTCTTCAGCAACAACGGCCAGAACAATCTGGGGGCCGCCGCGTTCTCGATCGGCAAGACCGGCAACGACGTGGTGCTGAGCTTCCAAGGCGGCGCGGCGACCGCGTACTGGGGCCTTGCCGGCGCGACGCCGAGCGGCACCTGGAGCAGCAGCGACGCCAGTTGGAGCTTGCTAGCCAACGGCAACGGCGCCGCCTACAAATGGACCAACGGCGATGACGCGGTCTTTTCCGCCTCCGCCAACGCCACCGGGGCGTACAACGTGACGATCAACGGCGGCGTGAGCGTACATAGCATCACCGTTGAAGAGGGTTCGCCCACGATTCAGTCCGGCACGCTCACGCTCATCGGCGCCACGCCGACGATCACGGTCAACGCGTCGCGGTCGCTTGCCATCAACACGCAGGTCTTCGGCAGCAACGGCCTGACCAAGGCCGGAGCCGGCGATCTCGTGCTCGGCGGCGCAAACACCTACAGCGGCGGCACAACCATTAATCAAGGCAAGCTGAAGCTGGGGGCCAACAATGTGATTCCCAACGGGCCGGGAGCTGGCAACCTGGCATTCAGTCCGGGCAGCGGCAACTCCGCCATTTTGGATCTGGCCGGCTTTAACGAAACGGTCAATGGCCTGAGCAATGGCGGACTCGGCACCAGCCTGATCGACAACACCGCCGCCGGCAGCATTTCGACGCTCACCGCCGGCGATGGGGACGCCGATGGCCCGTCGCTGAGCTTCGGCGGCGTGATCCAGAACACTGGGGCTGGGGCCGTGCTGAATCTAACCAAGGTCGGCATCGGCACGCTCGGCCTAAGCGGCGCGAACACCTACAGCGGTGCAACGTCGATCAAACAGGGAACCGTGGCCTTGAGCGCCGGCAACAATCGCCTACCGACTGGAACCACCGTCATCCTTGGCGAAGGAAACAACAGCGGCACGTTGAAGCTGACCAGCGGCGGCACGGCTCGCAACCAGGCGCTGGCGGGACTGACGACTTCCGGCACCGGCGCCAACAACCGCGTGGTGGGCGGAGCGTCGAGCAATTCCGTGCTGACGCTAAATATCGCTGACAGCGACACGTTTGACGGCTCGCTGGGGGGCCCCAATTTCTTCGACAACAATCTGTCGCTGACCAAAACGGGCAACGGCAAACTCACGCTTCGCGGCAACAACAACTACGGCGGCCCGACGCTCGTCAGCGCCGGCGAGTTGGCCGTGGACGGCACGAACAGCGGTACCGGTGCGGTGACCGTGGCGGCCGGCGCCACCTTGTCGGGCCACGGCAAGATCAATTCGGTCATTCAAGGCGCCGGGCTGATCAGCCCAGGCAACAGCCCGGGCATTCTCAGCACCGACCAGATCAATCCGCTTAGCGGCACCGATTTTGGATTCGAACTGACCCAGGCGGGCGATCCGCTGTGGAGCAACGCGGCGGCCAGCCTTAACGACGTGCTGCGGATTACCGACGCCGCGACGCCGTTTACCGCGGACCTGACCAGCGGTCACGGCAACGTGGTGGATATCTTCTTCAACGCCGGATCCCTTACCGCGGGCGAAGTCTTCCGCGGCGGTTTCTACACGGACCTCGACAACGACTTCATCAATTCCGTCTCCAGCGCGACGTTCCGGTTTTGGGTCGAGGGAGCGGGGGGCACCAAGACCTTCAACGGCAACGACTACTTTAGCCTGAGTTCCGCCTACCAAACGCTAAGCGTCGACGTGGCGACGAGCCAGGTGGCGCTGGCCAACTTCGCACCGGCTGGCCCCAGTGGCGATATCACGAACGGCTGGGTAACGCAATTCAGCATCAATCTCAACGATGAGCCCGTAGCCGCCCCCGAGCCGAGCACGTTTGTGCTGTCCGCACTCGGCTTGGCTGCGCTGGGCTTCGTCGCTTGGCGCCGCCGTAGGCGGGCGTGAGTAGAGCGGAGACCAGCGCGGCATTAATTCGCCGCCAAGCGGTAGCCTACGCCGGTTTCCGTCAGCAGATGCTTGGGACGGTGGGGCTTGGCTTCGATCTTCCGACAATCTTGTGGCCCACTCAGCCAGCTCAGTTCATGGCCGTCAACGTGATCAAGTGCCGTATTTGACGCCACGGCATCGACGAGTACAAAATCGACTGGCGGTTCGGATTTCCTTCAGTTGACAGCGTTTGCGCCTTCATACTCGACATCGCGAATCGAATCGACGAAAATCGGTGGCAACCTGAACTGTCATTTTTGGACGCAGCATGGCTCCAGCGAATCAGCATACCCCCGTGACTTCCCATGGCTAACGAGCATTCGCAGCGCCCTGCCCAAAACATTTCCACCGAGGGGGCCATCTTACGGCCGATTCGCAGTTTCTTGATGAACTCGTGGAAGCGATATGTTGCGACGATCGCCGTATTAGCGACCTGCGGACTGCTGTGCTGGGTTAGTCACTCCCAGGGGTTGACCGACGCAAACATTGTCATGATTTTCTTGGCCGGAGTGGTCTTAGTTGCCGCATGCTTTGGCCGTGGGCCGGCCATCATGATGGCTATTTCGAGCGTGCTGGTATTTGACTTTTTTTTCGTCCATCCCTCGTTCGCATTCACGCCCACCGAAACGCAGTACTTCATTACCCTGGCGGTGATGCTAGGGGTTGGACTGTTGATTAGCGAATTGACTGCCCGCATTCAGACGCAGCTTGAAACGGCAAAGCACCAGGAGCGTCGTGCCGCCCAGTTGTATCAAATGACTCGGAAGCTGAGCACCATCACCAACGCCCAGGAGCTTTTGCCCGCCGCCGGCGAACTGCTGGCCGAGGTGGTTGCCGGCCGCGTGGTCTTGTATACCTGCGAGAAGGATGACAGCCTCACCATGCGATTTGAAAGTACGACCACGAGCGCGAATCGGCTAGCGGTCGCGGCGGCGGCTCAGTGGGTAGCCGGCAATCATCGCACTGCTGGAGCTGGAACCTGCAACCTGACCGAAGTTCCCGCCATCGTCCTTCCCATGATCGTATCGCAGCGAGTCGTCGGCGTGCTGAGCGTTGAATCCACGGACCCGCTGCGATGCCTCGATCCCGAGGAATTGCGAATGCTGGAAACGTGCTCCAATTTGATTGCGACTTCCATCGAGCGGACTCAGGCGGCACTCGAAGCGCAGGAAGCACATCTTCAAGTGGAGCGAGAGCATTTGCGCAATTCCCTGCTCAGCGCGGTATCGCACGATCTGCGCACGCCGCTGGCCTTAATGGAGGTCACCGCATCCAGCCTCTTGGAGAATTCGGCAGACCAGAACGGTGCCTCGCGGCAGGAAATGCTCGAGTCCATGGTGGACGCATCGCGCCGACTCGCTCGGCAGGTCGATAATCTGCTCGACATGTCGCGCCTCGATTCCGGTAATTTGAACCTGAATCAGGACTGGCAAGTGCTGGAGGAACTGGTTGGCGTTGTCACTACGCGATTTCGACGCGAGTTGCAAGGTCGTCCGCTGCGAATTCAAATCCCCGAGAACTTTCCGTTGCTGTGGGTGGCCAGCGATTTGTTGGAGCACATGCTGGCCAACTTGCTGGAGAATGCGATTCGTTATACACCGCCGGACACCTTGATTGAGATTCAAGCCGAACATCGTGGCGCGCTAGTGCAAATTCGAATCGCCGATCAAGGCCCGGGGCTGCCACCGGGAAGCGAGGTCAAGGTGTTCGAGAAGTTCTACCGGGGGCGGTCCCTGGTCGCCGATGGCCAACGCGGCGTCGGTCTGGGTTTAACGATTTGTCAAGCTATCGCCCGCGCGCATGGCGGGACGATCCGCGCCGCCAACCTGCCGACCGGAGGCGCCGAATTCGTGGTCGAGCTTCCTTTTTCCCAAGGCGCCTCCGCGATTCAATGGAACGACGCCGCGCTTCAACCGGATGCCTGAGGCGGGGTGGCGGATCTCCGCACGACGCGTTTTGCCGCTCTCGGCACGAGGCTTGGAAGGCAATTCGGCGGTAGGCAGGATGCCCTCCATGGCCTGAATGCCGCCGGAATACGCGACAATAGCCCCCAATTTCGCAATCAAATACGAACGCCCACGACCCTGGACCTAGGTGCTCCAGGAAACCGTGGAACGCGTCGCCTGGTCGCGGTGGGCACGGTTTTTGCAAGACGGGACCGCTCGTCGCACGCCTAAACCCTATAGATCAAGTATTGCCGCCACAAGGAGTCGCATGATTCTTTCCATCGAAGGTCGTCAACGCCGCGTTGTCGTTTCCGCAGTACTCATCGTCGTTGCCCTCTATGGTCTCGGGTGCCTGTTCGGTTGGCCTCAACTAGGGCGAGACGCGGTCGTTGGAGCGGCGGTTGAGACCCATGCGCCGGCCGGGCTGGTATCCCCGCATGTCGTGTGGGTTTTGCCATTTGTGGCCCTGTTGGGCTGCATTGCGATTCTGCCGCTTGCCGGCGCAACGCAGCAGTGGTGGGAAAGCAATCTGCATCGGTTTTACGTCGTAATTGTCCTGGCGATGATTACGCTGCTGTACTACCTGATCGTTCACCAGGCTCCGGTGGACGGCCATTGGCCCGCGCACCACCTGGTGGAAAAGCAGGCGGGAACCACGCTGCAATGGAATCTGACATGGACGGTGCTGAGCAACGCCATCATGGGGGAATACGTGCCATTTATTGTGTTGCTGTTGAGTCTGTATACGATCAGCGGCGGTATCCGAATCGACGGCGACCTGCCGGCGCATCCCGTGACGAACACGGTGTTTCTAGCAACCGGCGCTTTGCTGGCCAGCCTCATCGGGACCACCGGGGCCGCCATGCTGCTGATTCGGCCCCTGCTGGAGACCAACCGAGAGCGAAAGCACTCCGTCCATACGGTGATTATCTTTATTTTCATCGTCTGCAATTGCGGTGGCTGCTTGCTGCCGATTGGAGATCCGCCGCTGTTTCTTGGCTATCTCATGGGAGTCGACTTCTTCTGGACGCTGCACTTGTGGAAAGAATGGCTCTTCATCAACGGAGCGCTGTTGGCGATCTATTATCTATGGGATCATTTCTACTATTATCCGCGTGAAACAAAGCAGGACATTGCGCGTGACGAAGCCGAAGTTCGGCCCCTGACATTCAGCGGCTGGAAAATCAATGCCCCGCTGCTGCTGGGGGTCGTGGGGTGCGTTGCGCTGTTGGATCCCAGCAAACCGATTCCCGGAACCGCGTGGCATCCCTGGCTGTATTTGCGCGAGATTTGCGAGCTGATGCTGGTGGGCATTTCGCTGTATTTCGGCAATGAAGAAGTGCGGCGAAAAAATCGCTTCACTTTTGCCGCCATCATCGAGGTGGCAGTGCTGTTCCTCGGTATCTTCATCTGCATGCAGCCAGCCCTGGAGATCCTGAACATCCGCGGATCGGAGCTGCCCGTGCGCACACCGGCCCAATTTTTCTGGGCCTCCGGGATGCTCTCTTCGGTACTCGACAATGCGCCGACCTATCTCGTGTTCTTCGAGACGGCGAAGACCTTTGGCAAGCCCACCGACCTGCCCGTCAGCGGCGGCTATATCGAGTCACTGGTGCTGGCCGCAATCAGCCTGGGCTCTGTGTTCATGGGGGCGATGACCTATATCGGCAATGGTCCAAACTTCATGGTCAAGGCATTGGCCGAAGAGGCTGGCGTAAAGATGCCCAGCTTTTTTAACTATCTGAAATACAGTTTTGGGATTCTGCTTCCCCTGCTGCTGCTGACTTGCCTGCTATTTCTCCTCTGATTCTCCACGTCTGATTCCACCCCAGACTGCGCTTCATTGCCAAGCGAATTTTAGCGCTGCGCGGGTCACCACCCGCTGGTCTTCTGAATCGTGCCGGTGGCACTTTTCGTTTGCCTATTAAGTACGCAGCCCCTGTGTATTCCAAAGGCGAATTAGGGCAATTCCCCCTTCGTCTCGCTGGTGCTGCGGCAAAAAACTAATGATTTTTTAACGCATTTTTATGAAACCTAAATATGCGAGTTAACTTGTTACTCCTGGAGGTGTTACGAACAGTTTTGACCCCTAAAAAGTATTGAGAGTTCAGCAACGGCCGTGCTAGCGTCCGGCACACCCTTTGCCATACGCGATGCGGTCTGTGGGGTATTTACTACTTTTGAGAAAGGGGGAGCCCTGATGAGTCGTCTAAGGCGGTGGTCCGCTTGCGGACTAGTTATTTTGGTGATGGTGGCGCTTCGCCATGTGGTATTGGCGGAAGAGGCGAAAGAGAAAGAGGCGAAACCCGCGGCGGCAGCTCCCGCGGAGGAAAAGAAGGCCGACGCGGCGAAGCCGGCCGACACAGCGAAGCCAGCCGACGCTACGAAGCCCGTCGATGTTGCAAAGCCAGCGGACGGGGCGAAACCGGCCGAGGAGGCCAAGCCAGCGGAGCCTGCCAAGACCGCTGAGGCCCCTCCCAAGCTCCCGAGTTATTTCACGGGAACGAACGACGATCCGAAGAATCCAACTTATCCGGATCCCACAGGAGGCAGCGCGGGCACCTGGATCACGCCGGCGGGCGATGGCAAAGGTGACATTCCGGAGAAAAAGACCACGACCGATCTGTATCACATGATCGCCCACAACATGTTCGGGATCAACATCGTTTGGACGATGATCACGGGCTTTTTGGTGATGTTCATGCAGGCGGGCTTCATGCTCGTGGAGACGGGCCTGTGTCGCGCGAAGAACTCGGCGCATACGTCGGCCATGAACCTGATGGTCTATCCCTTGGGCTGTTTGGCATTCTGGGTGTACGGCTTCGGGATTGGCTGGGGGAATTGGTACAACGGCCCAGTGGCTGATGGCTGGTACTCCTCGTTGGGACCGGGCACAGCCATCCTGAATGAAGGGAAAGGGCTAGAGCAAAATAAGGACGACAAAGGAGTGCCGATTCCAGGCTCCTACAAATACGGTCTTATCGGAACCAAAGGGTTCTCTGCTTGTCCGGCTGCGATGACGTGAGCGTGATGGCGCTGTTCTTCTTCATGATGGTGTTCATGGATACCACGGCCACCATCCCTACGGGATCGATGGCGGAGCGGTGGGCCTGGAAGAACTTCTGCTTATTTGGATTGTGGGTCGCACTTCCCTACTGTTTATATGCAAACTGGGTGTGGGGCGGAGGTTGGCTCGCACAGTCTGGAAAAAACTGGGGACTAGGCCATGGAGCCGTCGACTTCGCGGGTTCCGGGGTCGTTCACGCGATGGGCGGCGTCATTGCCTTGGCGGGAGCGATGGTAATTGGTCCGCGCATCGGAAAATTCGTCGATGGCAAGCCTGTGGCAATACCGGCGCACCATGTGCCGATGGTCGTTGCGGGAACATTTATTCTGGCCTTCGGCTGGTTCGGGTTTAATCCCGGTTCGACCTTGTCCGGCACTGACTTTCGGCTCACCGTCGTCGTGGTCAACACGATGATGGCGGGCATCACGGGGGCGATCGCCACCATGTTGACGCTCTACGCGCTGAAGATGAAGCCGGATCCGACCATGATCTGCAACGGCATGCTCGCCGGACTCGT
>JAIOQB010000264.1 GCA_021413585.1 Planctomycetia bacterium | reverse complement strand
TCTGCTTGTCCGGCTGCGATGACGTGAGCGTGATGGCGCTGTTCTTCTTCATGATGGTGTTCATGGATACCACGGCCACCATCCCTACGGGATCGATGGCGGAGCGGTGGGCCTGGAAGAACTTCTGCTTATTTGGATTGTTGGTCGCGCTTCCCTACTGTTTATATGCAAACTGGGTGTGGGGCGGCGGCTGGCTCGCACAGGCCGGGAAAAACTGGGGATTAGGCCATGGAGCGGTGGACTTCGCGGGTTCCGGGGTCGTTCATGCGATGGGGGGCATTATCGGCCTGGCAGGAGCGATGGTGATCGGTCCCCGCATCGGAAAATTCGTTGACGGCAAGCCTGTGGCAATACCGGCGCACCATGTGCCGATGGTCGTCGCGGGAACATTTATTCTGGCCTTCGGCTGGTTTGGGTTTAATCCTGGATCGACTCTGTCCGGAACCGATTTCCGGCTCACCGTTGTCGTTGTCAATACGATGATGGCCGGCATTACGGGGGCGATCGCCACCATGTTGACGCTCTACGCGCTGAAGATGAAGCCGGATCCGACCATGATCTGCAACGGCATGCTCGCCGGACTTGTGGCCATTACGGCCCCCTGCGCCTTTGTCGATAGCAAGTTCGCGGCACTGATCGGCACCATCGCCGGAATCATTGTCGTGTTCAGCGTGTTCTTCTGGGAGAAGCGCGGAATTGACGATCCAGTAGGTGCAATCTCCGTGCATGGCGTCAATGGACTTTGGGGAGTGATTTCGGTGGGTCTGTTCGCCAATGGCAAGTACGGCGCCGGCTGGGCTGGCGTTAATCGTGCCGAGATGGTGAAGCAGTATGGTTCCGATGGCGTCCGTGGTCTGTTTTTCGGCGATGCCAGCCAGCTCTATGCCCAACTTCTTAACGCGGCCGTAGTTGCTGTGTTCGGCTTCGTCATGGCGTATGTCTGGTTCAAGTTCAGCAACCTGATCACGCCGATTCGCGTGAGTGCTGAAACGGAAATGGCCGGTCTGGATGTTCCCGAAATGGGTGCGGAAGGCTACCCGGACTTTACCGTGGCCACGATGAGTTGAGCATAGTCGTTCAGCGAAGATCGAAAGCCATCCTCAAGGTGTCCTTTGATCACGTTAGGCGACACGAGTAACGACAGTGCTCCGGCCTCAACAGGCCTGAGAAACGCCCCTAAGACTTGGGCCGGCTATCCGCCTGGCCGGCCCAAGTCGGGGACGTTTTCCTAACAATCGAAAAGAACGGCGGGGCGCCCTTCAGATAAGAAAAACACACCGCATCCCCGTGCAGAATGCACATTATATTTTTGAGGACTTCCAGGCATGAAGAAAATTGAAGCGATCGTTCGTCACCACAAAGTAGAGGAGATCAAAACCGCCTTAGTTGCCATGGGTCTGCATGGCATGACCATCATGGAAGTCCGCGGCTTCGGCCGTCAGAAGGGACAGACGGAAACCTATCGCGGGGTCGAATACAAGGTCGACTTCGTACCCAAGGTTAAGGTAGAGGTCGCCGTCTCTGACGCGAATGCCCAAAAGGTGATTGACGCCATTCTCACCGCCGCCAGCACTGGCACGATCGGCGACGGCAAGATCTTTGTGACCACGCTGGCCGACGGGATTCGCATTCGCACGCGTGAGTCGGGAGATGTCGCTCTGTAGTGCGTAGAGCATTTTTCACTGTCAATCGTTTTTTGGCCACAGTCTTATTTCACTGTGCGCCACGGCGAGAAAAGTCTTCTGGTCCCCGCCTGGCCAGTCGATGCCCTAGGACTTGGGCCGGTCCCGCCTGGCCGGCCCAAGTCGGGGTCATTGCAGCGAGTTTAGAATCCCACAACTATCCAAGAAAGTACTCGATTGTGGGTGCGCTTGGCGAGCCTTTTTGCCTCGCGAGCAACTCGGATGGCCTGCTTGTCACACTTCTGACGTTTCGAGGTTCGCCTTGCTGTCACGCGGCGGATCTGCGGCCGGCGATTCCGTCGCGCCCTGTTTGCTGAGCTGCTGATCTTTACTGAGCTGCGCCACCGCCCGCCCCAGGTCGTTGGCCATCTCTGCCCAAAAATCGTTCTCGCGGAA
>JAIOQB010000263.1 GCA_021413585.1 Planctomycetia bacterium | reverse complement strand
GGCGACGGCAGTGGCCCGCGGTCTGGCGGGTCGTTGGTATGTATCGCCAACGTATTTGGAGATTATTACAAACATTTCTGCCCACCAATCTGCTTGCCCAATCGGATTTCAGTACGCTCAACCTTGCTAGCAATAGGGCCTATTCCGGGTTGCGGCACGGGAGGTTGGACGTTTCGAGATCGAAAGGCGGAAGGCCCCAGTCCTCAAACTGGGCGATCTCAACCGGCGAGAGGCTGCTGACGACGCAGGGGACAGTCCCTTTTCCTCGCTGCGCGAGGATGGGACAGTCCCCGATCCCGGGGCCCCGCCCCACTCCCCTTCCGCCCACCCTCTCCGCTACGCTTACCCTCACCTCTCTTCATCCGTTTGCCACCCCTCCGGACCCCATCGCCGTGGACCCGACTTCACTCCATATCGCGGTTGTTGTTTCCAAGCCGTTCGATCAGAACACTTACATCGCTCACCTGCCCGGCAGCCGAAGCTGCCTGGTGGTCGATCCGGGCTTCGAGCCCAAGCCAGTGATCGAGCATCTCACCCTACATAAGTTGCTGCCGGCGGCCCTATTGGTCACACATGGGCACAGCGATCACATTGCCGGTCTGACGGAAATGAAGGCCCGCTGGCCCGATTGCCCGCTGATCATCGGGCGGCACGACGCCGAAAAGCTGACCGACCCCTGGAAAAACCTCTCCGGCCAGTTCGGCCACCCGCTGGTCAGCCCGGCCGCCGATCGGCTGGTGGACCAGGGGGAAGTGCTGGACCTCGCCGGCATTCAACTCGAAGTCCGCGAGATCCCCGGCCACTCGCTGGGGCACGTCGTTTTTGTATGGCACCAGGGGCGGCCGCCCATCGTGTTCGGCGGTGACGTGCTGTTCGCCGGCGGGATCGGCCGCACCGATTTCCCCGACGGCAGCTTTGAAGACCTTGCCACCGGCATCCACGAGCAACTGTTCACGCTGCCGCACGAAACCGTCGTACTGCCTGGGCACGGGCCTCAAACCACCATCGGAGAAGAGCTGCGCCGCAACCCGTTCGTCGGCCGGCCGGCCGGGTTTCGGGACGCGGATTGAACCGAAGCCGGCCGAGTATTGTTCCCGACAACGGCAAACCGCAGTCCTCGCGCGTACAATCGCAAATCAACATTCGCAATTCACAAATCGAAAGATGGCTCAAAACCCCTATCAGTCGCCCGCCGATTTCCGGCCCGGGAAGCGCGTGCCGCCGTTCGGCGGGCCGGTCCAACTGAGGAAAGCGATCGGCATCCGTAGCGGTGAATGGTCCGACTTGCGCAAGGTGGCCCGCTGCCAGCGCGGGCTAATCGGCTGCATCCTGCTGCAACTGATCAGCTTGCCGTTGGCGTGGACACTCCCAGAAGAAACGGCCACGGTGTTTGCGTTGACTTACTTCTTTGTTGGCATGCTGTCGACCGTTTTCGTGTTCTTGCTTGCGATCCGGGTCTACGGAGTCTTCTCAGGCATCGTGGCGGGAATATTGGTGTTCTTACCCTGCCTGGGGCTGTTGGAAATGCTGGCCCTCAACGGCAAGGCCACGGCGATCCTGCGATCCAACGGCATCCGCGTGGGCCTGATGGGGGCGAAGATGGCGGATTTTGATAAGCAGCCGTAATGAAGGCGTGCAGAGTTACCGCCAAGTGATCGCCTGACCTGCCCGCTCAATCAGCAATCAGCAATCAGCAATCAGCAATCAGCAATCTGAAATCTGATCTGAAATCAATTCACGGCGCCATCGTCTCATGCACGTTCGGCCCCAGATCGGCGGAGCTGTCGTCGTCGTCTTTGCGGGCCTGGGGCGGCGTGGCGGGGAGTTCGATGAAGAAGCGGCTGCCTTGGCCCGGCGTGCTTTCCACGGTGATCTGGCCGCCGTGCTCCTTGCAGATTTTCTGGCTCACGCTCAGGCCCAGCCCCGTGCCGCGGCTTCCTTTACTTGACGAGAAGAGCGTGAACAGCCGGCCCATGTCCTCCGGCTCGATCCCCACGCCGGTGTCTTCGACGATCACTCGCGCCATCTTGCCGGCGTCGTGCTCGATGGAGATCGTTACGCGCCCCTGCTCCGACTGCTCGCAGGCATCGATGGCGTTGGTCACCACGTTGAGGATCGCGCGGTGCATTCCGTCCGGATCGAACAGCAACTCCGGCAGGCCGTCGAACGGGCGGAACAGCAACTCGACGTGAAAATCGTCCGCCCGCACCTTCATCAGCTCGACGATGTCCGCCACCACGCTGTTGAGGTCCGAGGGAATCAGCTCCGGCTGCCGCTCCTTGCTGAACGTGAGCATGTCCATCACCAGGTTCGAGATGCGGGCCTGGTTGCGCTCCACGATCGCCCAGCCTTTTTGCACGATCTCCTTGTCGTCGTCGGCCAAGCCCATCTCGATCAGGTAGCTGCCGCCGCGGATCCCCTGCAAAATGTTCTTCACATGGTGCGACAGCGTGGCGATGGTCTGCCCCACCGCCGCCAACCGTTCCGCCTGCACCATGGCGGAATAATACGATGTGTCTTCCACCGCCAGGGCCGCCTGGTGGGCGATGGCGATCATCAACTTGAGATGCTCGTCGCTGAACTTGTTCGCCCCGCCCTGCTGGATCACCTTCTGGGGCGGAGTGAACGTGTCGATGTAGATCACGCCGACGATGCCGTAGCGGCCCCGCATCGGGACGCAAATCGCCTCGCGCACGCCCATCTTCAGAATGCTGCCGCCGGAGTCCCAGCGTTTATCATCGCGGGCATTGCTCGTGAGCACCCCTTCGTTGTGCTCGCGGACGTAGTCCAAGATTGTCTTGCTTATTGAGATTGTGTCGTCGCCGGCCAACCCGCGGCGGTTGCGGCGCACTTTGGGGATCAAATGCTGCGACTCCAGGTCGACCAGCATGATGCAGCCCCGGTCGGCCTCGACCCATTCAAAGATCAACTGCATGATGCGGCTGAGCAGCTCGTCGATGTCCAGCGTGTGGCTCACGGCCAACGCGGTGCGGTACATCACCTGCAGGTTGCTGCGGGCGCGGGCCAGCCAGGGGCTGTGCGACTGCTCGGAGCCGAGGCCAAAAATCTCCTCGCTCCCTTCCTGCTGGGTCATCGAGCGGATGATGCGCGAGTCGTCGCTGTCGCGGCGCGAGACGATGTCGATGCCGCTGGCCATCACCGGCTGCGTGGCTTCGCCCGTGCCGGTGAACAGCATCATCGTGCGGCCAAGCTGCACCTGGTCGCCGCTGGAAAGCAGCCGGGTGGTGATCTTTTCCCCGTTGACGTACGAGCCGTTGGAACTGCCCAGATCGACCAGCTCGTAGCCTTGCTCAGTGCGGCGCAGCTCCGCGTGGCGGCGCGAGACTTCGGTGTCTTGCAGGCGGACGTCGTTGGCAATGTCGCGGCCAATAAATAGCGAGGGCTCTTCGAGATCGAAGCGATGCCCTTGATCGCGGCCTTGAATGACAAACAATGACGGCACGAAGCGCCTTCCCTTGCCGCACGCACTTGGCGGCCTTCGCCGCGCCGGGGCCTACGTTCCATGACCCACGGGCGCAGAATTGTTTTCCCTTGGCACGCCGGCGTTGGTGCGCGAACCTTCGCGCACACCGCCCTAGTGCCTGCCACCCCACGACGACCCGCCCTGCAACCGGCTTGAGAAGGATCGCAACCCGGCTAGTCGTTCTACGCACCCCATGACCGAAAAAGCCAGAATAGGCTAACCGGCCAGTTCCTCGATTTTACGGATCAGGGGGGCATAATGGTAGGGTTTAGCCACAAATCGATCCCCTGTTTCCGTGGGGGGGCCGATCGGAGGCCGGCGCTGCGCCGCCCGACAAAATCGCTGATTGCCCAAAACCAGCAGCGACGACTGATCGTCCTGCGATTGGGCCGTAAAGCGATCGCAAACCGCCTCGTCGTCGGCACGATCTCCTTCGAGATCGAGCACGATCACGCGGGGATGATGCCGCTGGGCCATGGCCAGGCCATCGGCCGGGGCATTGGCTTCGAGGATTTCCAGGCCCCGCAGTTGCAGGGCCGTTCTTAAAATTTCGCGGGATTCTTCCGTTCCATTAACAATCAGGATCCGTCGTTTGCCTACCAATTGCGTACCTCCATGTACGCCCCCCGCAAACCATTGAAACGCCAAAGCCGCCGCCGGCATCCCAGCCGCGCGGCCAATTTGGCCGATTTTCCCGCATTTCGCCGAGCGAAGGCCCGCACGTGCCTTCGCCGGCGACAGGCACGCCTTTACCGCAATCATGCCTGGGGCGGGGAGAATATCGGGCAACCGCACGCGTGTCAAAACCTATTTCGTCTTGACGGGCAGAATTCGGGCAGAAGAATTGGGGAGATGCCCTGGCGGTGTAGAATCAGCGTAGAAAGCTGGGGCGTTGCCCCAGGCACCCGCCGTCGCCCCTTCGACACTTGCCCATTTTCCCGCCCGAGATCATTTC
Source organism: Planctomycetia bacterium (assembly GCA_021413585.1). Lineage (GTDB taxonomy): Bacteria > Planctomycetota > Planctomycetia > Pirellulales > UBA7805 > JAIOPX01. The sequence goes on along the minus strand of JAIOQB010000263.1, from coordinate 408 downwards.
ATGCCGCTCTCCAAACTTCGCAAACCGCTGAAACTGACTTGCTTCACGTCTTTATCGCTGTCGGGGGTGGGCCTGTTGGCGATGCTGCTGGCAAGCGGCCTAGGCGTTTCCTGCCCTTCAAGCAGGATCGCGGCGGCGGAATTGAAAACGGCGCCGGCCGAAAAGCCGGCCCCTATAGCAAAGGAAAGCGATCACCGGGCCGCAATAGAAATCGATGCCCGTATTGCGAAAGAGGCGGAGTTTCTAGCCTCCGACAAGTTGGAGGGGCGCGGGATCGAGACGCAGGGGATCAATCTGGCGGCCGACTATCTTGGCAAACAGTTTGCGGAGATGGGGCTGAAGACGAAGCTGTACGACGGCACGCCGTTTCAGCGCTTTTCCATCACCACCAGTTCGAAGCTGGGGCCA
>JAIOQB010000266.1 GCA_021413585.1 Planctomycetia bacterium | reverse complement strand
CTGGAGGAGGCGTTGCGGGATCATCTCATATTATTCGGCGAATGGATGTACGCCCGACATTCGATCCACTACCGCCAATTGCCGCATTACTTTTTCGAGTTTGACATGTACGACAAACAGCGCCAGGCCTTTCTTTCCCTGAAAGAGCGCACAGCCATCCTAGCAGGGACCGGCATCCAAACCGTACCGGTGCTGCACACCGGCGCACTGGCGCGGGATCAGCTTGAGCCCATGATTGGCGTGTCCCGTTTCGACAGCCATTTTGAAAACCCGCTGACCCGGCAAGCCGACAACCTGATGGAAGGGATTTACCTGCGAACGGAGTCGGCCGGCGCCGTCACGGCGCGGGCCAAGTTCGTGCGCGTGGCATTCATCGAGAAGATCAAGGAGAGCACGCACTGGCAGCATCAGGCGATGGTGCCCAACCTGCTCAGCCAGGGTGCGGACATCTGGTCATGAATTGGGACAAGCTATCACATGCCGACATCGAGACGGCGCTGGCCTGGGCCGGCGACCAGCCGTGGTGCCGCGCCATGGCCGAGTGCCAGCAGGACGCCGAATGGCATTCCGAAGGAGATGTCTGGACGCACACGAAATTGGTTTGCGCACAGCTTCCCCGCCTCGCAGAGTGGTCCGCGCTGAACCAGCGGGAGCGAACTCTGCTGCTCTTCACTGCCCTCTTTCACGACTCCGCCAAGCCGCAAACCTCGCGCACCGATCCCGACACGGGGCGGATCCAATCCCCCAAGCACGCCATGAAGGGTGAGCACATCGCCCGCGGCGTGCTGCGCGAGCTGGGATGCGATCTGGCCACCCGGGAAGAGATCGCCCGGCTGGTGCGCTTTCACGGACGCCCCGCGTTCCTGCTGGAAAAGCCGAGCCCTCATCGCGAGGTGATTTCGCTGTCGTGGCTGGTCAGTAACCGGCTGCTTTATCTGTTCGCGCTGGCCGATACCCGCGGACGCCAGACGGAATCGATGAGCCGGCCGGAGGAGAACGTCCACTATTGGAAGCTGGCGGCGGAAGAACAGAACTGCTACCTGCAAGCCTATCCGTTCGCCAACGACCAGGCGCGGTTTCAGTTTTATCGCCAGCCCGACGCCGACTTGCACTATGTTCCGCACGAGGAGTATCGCTGCACGGTGACTGTCATGTCAGGGCTGCCCGGCAGCGGCAAGGACACCTGGCTCGCCCGGCACCGCAGCGACTTGCCGGTCGTCTCGCTGGACGACATTCGCACGGAACTCGACGTTGGGCCCACCGGCAATCAGGGAAGCGTCATCCAGCAGGCCCGGGAGCAATGCCGCGAGCTGCTGCGCTCTGGCCGATCGTTCGCCTTCAGCGCCACCAATCTGCTGCGACAGACGCGGCAGCGGTGGATCGAGCTGTTTGCCGACTATGGAGCCCGGATCGAAATCGTTTACATTGAACCGCCGCTGGCTACGATACTGGAGCAAAACAAACGCCGCGAGCGGAACGTCCCTGAAGTTGTGATCCGAGAGTTTGCCGCGAAGTGTGAACCACCGACTTGGACCGAGGCTCATGCTGTGGTAACGGTCGAGCGCTGATCGCACGCTGCAGATTGACTGACGAACTTCGACGCAAAGGCGCAAGGGCGCTAAGACGCGCAAAGAAGGAAGAAAGGAAACGAATGCCGACTTTCGTGGCCAAATTTATCCCGCGTCTTTGCGCGTCCTTTGCGTCTTTGCGCCTTTACGTCAAAACAATCTCGACCGTTTAGCTTTCGCTTACAGAAATGAACATCCAAATCCCCCAACTCTCGCTCGTCGTCCTCGTCGGCCCCAGTGGCTCGGGTAAGAGCACGTTTGCGCGGCGGCATTTTCTGCCGACGGAGGTGCTGTCGTCCGACGCTTGCCGGGGCATGATCTCGGACGATGAGAACAATCAGGCCGCCACGAACGACGCGTTTCAACTGCTGCATTACATCGCGGGCACGCGGCTGCGGCTGGGCAAGCTCGTGGTGGTCGACGCCACCAACGTGCAACCCGAGGCCCGCAAGCCGCTCGTTGCGCTCGCCAAGCAGCATCACCTGCAGGCGGTGGCGATCGTGTTCAATCTGCCGGAGCGGCTCTGCCAGGATCGAAATCGAGGGCGGAGCGACCGCAACTTTGGCCCGCATGTGATTCGACAGCAGCGGTCGCAGCTTCGCCGGGCGCTGGGCCAGTTGAAGCGCGAGGGCTTTCGCCATGTCTTCGAGATGGATACGCCCGAGGAAGTGGAGGCCGCCACCATCGAGCGCGTGCCGCTGTGGACCGACAAGCGGCACGAGCGCGGCCCGTTCGACATCATCGGCGACATTCACGGTTGCTGCGGCGAACTGGAACTGCTGCTCGACAAGTTGGGTTACCAAGCCGGGCCGGTCGCCATCGATGGTAGTGGCTCTGCCGGCGCGGCAAACGCCGGCGCGTATTCGCATCCTGAGGGTCGCAAGGCGGTGTTCCTCGGCGACCTGGTCGACCGCGGGCCGCGGATCGTCGACACGCTGCGGCTGGTTAGCGCGATGGTCGGCGCGGGGCACGCCCTGTGCGTCCCCGGCAATCACGACGCCAAGTTGCTGCGGAAGCTGCAAGGTCGCCTCGTCCAGGTGAAGCACGGCCTGGCCGA
>JAIOQB010000029.1 GCA_021413585.1 Planctomycetia bacterium | reverse complement strand
ATGCAGGATTGGCAGGACCGCACCGTCGCAAATCGGATTCAGGAATTTGTTGATGTGCCAACTTGTCGCCAAAGGCCCCGTCTCGGATTCCCCATCACCGACAACCGCCGCGACAATCAGGTCGGGATTGTCGAAGGCGGCGCCGCAGGCATGGGAAAGGACGTAGCCGAGTTCTCCTCCTTCGTGGATGCTGCCCGGCGTTTCCGGAGTGCAATGGCTGCCAATTCCGCCGGGGAAGGAGAATTGCTTGAAGAACCGCAGCAGGCCTTCTTCGTCCTCACTACAGTCCGGGTAAATTTCAGTGTACGAACCTTCCAGATAGCATGGGCCAAGCACCCCGGGCGCGCCATGTCCTGGCCCGGCCATGAAGACGATGTTCAAGTCATGCGCCTTGATGGCGCGTTCGAGATGGATATACGAAAAGGCCAGACCCGGACTGGTTCCCCAATGGCCCAGCAACCGGTCTTTGACGTGCTCTGCCTTCAGCGGCTCCTTGAGCAGGGGGTTTGCCTTGAGGTAGGTCATTCCCAAGGCCAGAAAATTGCACGCCCGCCAGTATTCGTCAAGTTTTTGGACCTGCTCCGAGGACAACGGCGCTCCGGTGACAGTGGCCCGTGCCTTGCCGAAAGCGCTAATCGAAGCGGCCGCCTGTGAATTGCCCCCGCGCGGCTTGGGAGCGATTTTCGTAAGTGTCATCCCAAGGTTCCTTTTCCTGAATGGTTAAAAGCGGCTCGTCGTCAAAGGGACTGGTGACAGTGCTACGACATGCCGGTTCGACGAGTGCGAATTCTCCATTGGACGTCTTACCTCATGGGCAATGTTATTTGGCTTTGGGATCGTCTAACCGCACCAGCAGCCATTGCTGCGTTTCGCCGTTCTCGAAGTGGAGCAGTGCGGGAGCCGTGTCTTTCGTAAGGTTCTGAAGCCCGGTTTCCATGATCGGCCATTTCTTGTCGACGGGCCCCCAGGCCGAGCGTTGAGTTTTCTTATCCACGGCCCCTTCCACGGAAAAAACCTTGTCGGTCGCCGTGTTCTGGAACGTGCCGGAAATGACCCCCTCCTTGCTGATCGCCAACTGGAGGTACATCGTCGGTTCAGGTCCCCTGGGCTGACCATCTTGCGTCACCGCGAAAACGCCCAAGGGAAGCCATTCGGCTTTGCTCTGATCGACCTCCGGTGCGCTGGCGGCAATCTGCTGTGCCTGATCGGCGTATTGCTCGGAGGTTGCGTACTCCTGGTCGCCGTAGTAGACCGATCCGTCGTCGTAGTAAACATTGTCGCCGTAGCTATAGGCCACCGGCTCACCCCAGCCGGAACCTAGCCAGCCCGCCACGGAGCCCCACGCGGCCCAGGCCCAGGGATGAAATCCGGTGTGATAACGCCAGTGCAATCCTGGATTGTCGTGCCAGAAATTGTTGTCAAACCAGTGGTCGTGATGTTGATCTCGAACCTGGTCTCGAATCTCGTTTCGCCGGTCCTGTCGATCTGTCTGCCGCCCTTCTCTGTCGTTGATTCGCTCGGGACGGTTTTGCGCGAGATTCCTGTCAGCCGGCAACTGACCCGCTCTGGGGCGGTCGCCGACACCTGGGCGATCTCCCGCGCCTGGACGTTCGCCTGCACCAGGCCGTTCACCACCAGGCCGCTCACTCGCACCAGGGCGAGACGCGATACCCGCCGCGATTCCCGCTCCTGCCGCTGCGGCAGGCAATGAGCTTGGCCGATTCTGCAGGAAATCGGCGGCGGCTCCGCCCGGTTGTCTGCCGCCGGCGGCGGCACCTCCAGCCGGCAATGTGCTGGGACGCCCTGTACCGCCACTGGGGAGATCAAGGAAATTTTGTAGCTGCCCTGCGGTTGGACGAGTACCCGTCGATGGTTGATTGGCCACATTGGGCCGCGACGCCGCGCCGGAGCCAGCGTTAGGCCTGGACGGCGCAGCCGGCCGCGTCGCCGGACGCTGGGCGACATTCCCTGCACCAGAAGCAGGCCGACTTGGTGCCGGTCGGGGGGCCGGGCGGCTGGCGGCAGGTGAACGGTTTCCGGCTGATCGCGCTCCGCCACCTCCCCCGCCCCCGCCGCGCGATCCTCCGCCACCACCGCCGCCCCGGCCTCCACCTCCACCACCACGGGCTCCCAATTCACCGGCCAGCGACAAACAGACCAGCGAAACGATCGCGAACAGGCATAGCTTTTTCATGGCGACAACCTCGATGAGGATTTGATTCGGGCGAATTTGAGATTCCGACTCAGGCGTTGGCCGGCCGAGGATCATTGTTTTTGGTCGCGAACGACTTTGACCTCGTCGATATTGGGCTGCACTTCGCCGTCAATCTCACGATTCGTCGATTGCCATGTGAACGCATTGTTGTCGACTTTGGTGAGAATGTTCACCTCCGAACTCCTGCCGCCGTCGGGGAGGACGCCGGATTGCTTGATATACCAGCGGTTTCCCTTGTGTTGCCACGTCCCTTCGGCATAGCCGCCGTCGGAATCGAAGACCCAGGAGCGGATCTGCTTGCTGGCGGCGTCCCAGCCGATGATCTGCATGCCAGACATCGTGACGCGATCGCCAACGGTTACCTTAAACGAGCGAGTCATGAAGTTTTGATTTTTCGTCCACTGGCACTCGGTCACAATTTCCGCGTTATCCTCTTTGTCCTCATCAATCCACGAGCCGACCATCCAGTCGAGCTCCTTGAGTTGCTCGTGATGCGACTGGACGACGGGCACGTCCTCCTCGGTCACGCGGTCTAAGAGCCATTGGTCGTCTCGTTTTACGTAGACAGCGGTGTAATCGCTTTCCTCGGGCGCTTGATCGGCGCGAATCACCTTGGCCGTCCCACGCTCCACTGCCACGCTGGGGGAGATAAATTGGATGGACTCGGTCTTGGCCTCCAGCTTGGCCCCTTTGGCATTGTCAAAAATGGCGGCGAACTGCTTCTTGATGGCGTCGCGGCCGGCGACTTGCTCGCCGCTGAGCGGATTCGTGTACACGGCCGTCGGAGCCCACAAGGCTGCCAGCGCCCCTGCGTCGCCTTGGTTGAATGAAGCGACGTACGACTCGACAGATTTTCGGATCGCCGCCTCATCGGCGGCTTGTCGAGCGGGTTCACCTCCGACGGCCGACGCCAGACCCAAAAAGAGAAGCGCGGCCGTCAACAGCAGGCGATTCATGGATTTCTCCTTCGTGTTAAATGCGGTTGATTTCCAGCCCGAAGTTGTGTGAACAAAAGAGGATTATGCAGTTCGCTGCCAAGCTGCGACCAAGCAGCCGACAGGTTCGGAAACAATGATTCGCATCGTTGATCCGGAAAGAGACAAGTTCCGGTTTTAGCTGTCGCGTATGCGTCAAATCCGCACGCGCGAGCTAGTCCGCACACGCAGTATAGCGGAGTATAAGCAACTTATTTACTATCCAGTGCTTCGCCGTGCCAAAGTTTTGTTTGAAGCAAACAACATGCCAAAGCTGCCTGCCGGCTGCGCGACTCCGATGAACAGTTGGTTTGATACCCAGTGCTACTGGCGATTAATTGAATTCTTGGGAGATGGTTGGAACCGACTCTGGGACTCGGCTTGGTTTGGCGATGAGAGACATATACATAGTTTATTAATTTATCATTTGACATAAAATCCGCCGCGGACAGGCATTTTGCTCGCTAAGCGGCACTCGAGTGTATATATTACGGGGACAAGTGACTCCTCATTCGATATTCGCGGCAAATGGACGGCATCCGCATGAGTCGGATCAAATTGCAATCAACATTGCGATACACCTTCCGGCAATGCCGCGCCATCTGAATCTGGGATTGTACGGATCACTCGGTAAACCCATGCGCCCCGCACCAGGCACCGCCCAGTGGATTCCGGCTATCCGCTGGCTGCGCAGATACGATCGGGTGTGGCTCCGCGGGGATGTTGTGGCCGGGCTGACGCTGGCGGCGTATCTCCTGCCGGCGGGCATTGGCGATGCTTCACTTGCCCGCTTGCCCCCTGAAGCCGGCTTGTATGCGTGTCTGTTTTCCGGCCTGGTCTTCTGGCTGTTTTGCAGTTCTAAGCACACCTCAGTTACGGTGACTTCTGCCATCTCACTATTGCTTGGGTCCTCGCTCGGCGAACTAGCCGGCAGCGACGTCGGTCGTTTTGGCGCGCTGGCGTCCGGCACGGCGCTGGTCGTCGCGGCGATCGCATTTTTGGCGTGGCTGGTGAGCGCCGGTGCAATCGTCAACTTTATTTCCGACGGGGTGATGGTCGGCTTCAAGTGCGGCGTCGCGCTGTTTCTCGCCAGCACGCAGTTGCCCAAGCTATTTGGCTTTGCCGGGGAGCATGGGAATTTCTGGGAGAATAGCGCCTATTTCCTCAAACACTTGAATCAAACAAATGCCCTCGCGCTAGGCGTCGGTGTCGCCGCATTAGCAACGCTGGTGCTGGGCAAGGTGTTTCTCAAGAACAAGCCGGTCGCCTTGCTGGTCGTCGCCGGCGGAATTGCAGCGGCCTCGCTCTTCCGTCTTGACACGCACGGCGTGAAACTGCTTGGAGAAGTGCCGCAAGGACTGCCCCGCATGGGCTTGCCGGCGATTCAATGGTCGGACTTGAATGCAGTGCTGCCGTTGGCGCTGGCGTGCTTTCTGCTTGGGGCCGCGGAAACGGCGGCCATCGGCCGCATGTTTGCCGCGAAGCACGGCGGTCGATTCGATGCCAACCAGGAGTTTCTGGCGCTGGCTACGGCGAATCTGGCGGCCGGAATCGGCCAGGGACTGCCCGTGAGTGGCGGCATGTCCCAATCCGCCGTCAATGAAGGCGGGGGCGCGCGGACGCCGTTGTCCGGCGCCGTCGCAGCACTTTTGATTCTAACAGTAGTGCTGTTCTTTTCGCACGTGCTCCACGCGCTTCCCCAGCCGGTTCTGGCGGCCGTGGTGTTGGTGGCGGTGGTTGGCCTGTTCAACATTTCCGCGCTAACACAATTGTGGCGCGGCGACCGCCAGGAGTTCGTCGTGGCGCTGGCGGCCATTCTCGGCGTGCTGGGGTCCGGCCTGCTGCGCGGCGTGATGATTGGAGCGGTGATTTCGCTGGTACTACTGATCCGCCGCGCTTCCGCTCCGCATGTCGCCTTGCTCGGCCGCATTCCGGGCACGCGACGCTTCTCGGATCGCGAGCGACACCCGGACAATGAGTTGATTCCCGACGTGCTGATCTTCCGGCCCGAGTCGGGCCTGGTCTATTTCAATATTGACCACGTCCGCAACCTGATCCTGAACCGTGCGCTCGGCGAAACGACTCCCCCCAAGCTCGTTGTGTTGGACCTTTCGGCCGCGCCCTATGTGGATATGCAGGCCGCCTGCACTTTAGCGGGTCTCGCCGACGACCTGGCCGCGGCCGGTATCAGTCTACAGACAGTGGAAGCGCGTTCCGCGGTGCGTGATCGCTTGCGAAGCGAGGGGGTGGAGACGAAACTCGGTGTGGCGAATCGAACCATCTGTGTGGCCGACGCGGTCGAAGCATTTCAGAAAGCGACCACACCGACATGAACACACTACTGCATTTCCGGATTCGATGACTTAGAATGCTGGTGGCGTCATGCCACAAGAGCCAGCCGTGTTCCGGCCAGGGGGCCGTGGGGCAAAGCCCGGAACTTTCGCATTAGTAGGAATTGTTGTTCTCAGTAAAGACGCCGTTGACCTAAATGGCAATTGCTACTTCCTCAAATCTCCCTCAAAACAAGGTGGACCCTCCCATGCCTGAATTGAAAAGCTTAACGGAGCGCATCGACACGGAATTCGCCGGATTTCAGCGCAAGGCAGAGCAATTCCAGGTTGCGGCAAAGACCGAATACGAGGCCCGCGAATCTCGGTTTCGCACCCTGTTTGTCCCCGCGAGCAAACGGATCGTAGAACTGCTCCGGCCGCGACTGCAACTGCTGGTTGACCGATTCAAAGAGCGCATCAACGTCAAACCTACGGTAACTGAACACGCGCGCGAGATCGAGATGAAGTTCGATTCGCCGTTGGCCCGGATTGATTTGACGTTCGGCCTGAGCCACGACTCGGAGGTAAAGAATCTGGTTTTCGATCAGACGCTGAAGATTTTGCCGATCCTGATGAAGTTCGACGACCACGCCAGTCTGATTGTGCCATTAGAGAATATTGACGAAGCGGCAATCGCGGGGTGGTTCGACGACCGCATTGTCTATTTTGTTCAGACTCTTTCCGCCATGCATCAGGACCAATATTACCTGAAAGACCATTTGGTGATGGACCCAATCGCCGGGGTGCAACTGCCTAAGTACTCTGCCGCGGCAACGCTCGAAGTGAAGGGCAAGACGTACTACTTCATCAGCGAGGACACGAAATGCGACTTCGAGAAACAATTGTCGACGGCGAAGGAATAGCGCAGCGACGCAGTCCAGGTGAGACGCCCTGGACCACCCCTTTTGAACTTATTCCAGTGAGGAGATAAACGTGGGGCATCGCGACACAAAAAAACAAGCGTCAACAGTCGCGGAGAAAGAGAAACTCTCCGGCAAGGAATACCTGGCCCAACTGAAGAAGCTGCATGTCGAGTTGGTGAAGCTGCAGGAGTGGGTGAAGCACAAGGGGCTGAAAGTGTGCGTCGTGTTCGAGGGGCGTGACGGCGCCGGCAAAGGAGGCGCCATCAAGGCCATCACTGAGCGAGTCAGTTCACGGGTCTTTCGGGTCATTGCCTTGCCGGCGCCGACGGACCGCGAAAAGACGCAGATGTACGTCCAGCGGTACCTGCCCCACTTCCCGGCAGCGGGCGAGATCGTGATCTTCGACCGTAGCTGGTATAACCGCGCCGGTGTCGAGCGAGTGATGGGGTTCTGCACCGAAGAGCAGGTGAAGGGATTCCTGCAGGCCGTTCCGCTCGTCGAAAAGGCGATGGTCCAGTCCGGAATCATTCTGTTGAAGTACTGGCTGGAAGTGAGCCCCGACGAACAGACGCGGCGATTGGAAGGACGGATCAACGACGGCCGGAAGATCTGGAAACTGTCGCCCATGGACCTCAAGTCCTACAGCCGCTGGTACGACTACTCTCGGGCGCGGGACGAAATGTTCGCGACGACGGACACTCCGTGGGGACCGTGGTTCGTCGTCCCCTCGGACGACAAAAAGCGGGCCCGACTGAATGTCATTAGTCATCTGCTAAGTCAGATCCCTTACAAAGACACCCCGCGCGAAAAGGTGAAGCTGCCGAAACGCCAGAAGGCGGGAGACTACAAAGAATCGGACTACCCGTTCAAATACGTTCCCGAGACGTATTGAGCAGAGGGCACTATTAATCGCAGGAATTTCCAATGAATAAGCGCCAGGGGTTTCATTTCTCCAGCAAGTGTCTGCTCGCGCTCACCGCGGGATTGGCGGGAATCATGTCGGCCAGTCTCGGTTGCCAGTCTGCGGCCCCGGTCGCGGCCGAGCAGCCGGTTCCAAAAGTGACCGTAACCGGCGTCATCTCACAGGAAACCGTCGATACCGACGAATACACCGGGCGGACCGAGGCATCTGAAATCGTCGACGTCCGTGCGCGGGTGTTTGGCTTCCTTAAAACGATCACTTTCAAGGACGGCGATTATGTCCGCGAGGGGCAGACGCTGTTTACGATCGAACCCGATGAATATGCGGCAATTCATCAGCAATCGTTGGCCCGCATTGCCCTAAACAACGCCAACCTCGAACTGGCCAAGGCCAATCTGGCACGCAAAAAATCCGTGGTCAAGAGCGGGGCTATTTCTCAAGAAGAATATGAAGAAGCGATCGCCGCGGTGCGCGAGTCTGAGGCCAAAATTACCGCAGCCCAGGCGGACGCGAATCGAACGGCCGTCGATCTGAAATACACGGACGTTAAGGCGCCGATTAGCGGTCGCATTGATCGCGCCATGGTGTCCAAGGGCAATCTCCTGACCGGTGGGCAGGGCTCGGGAACCTTGCTGACCAAAATTGTCTGTGAACAGCCGATGTATGTGTACTTCGACGTCGATGAGCGTTCGCTCCTGCGCTATATGAAGATGCGCACGGGGGATCGAACTTCGGCGCCGGGCAGCTTGCGCGAGTTGGGCGTTGCTTGCTACGTGCAATTGGCGGACGAAAAGGATTTTACGCACCAGGGTTCGCTAGATTTTGCCTCCGCGGAAGTCAATGCCAGCACGGGAACGGCCCGGCTGCGCGGAGTGTTTGCGAACAAGAATCGCGAACTCGTCAGCGGCCTGTTCGTGCGGGTCAGGATTCCGGTAAGCCAACCTTACAAGGCGCTGCTCATTCCTGAGAAAGCCTTGGCCACCGACCAGAACCTCAAGTTTGTGTACGTGGTTGGAAGCAACAACGAGGCCACACGCCGCACCGTGGAGCTGGGCGCGCAGCGCGGCGATCTGCGGATCGTGAAATCAGGGTTAACGGCGGGAGAACGTGTGATCGTGAAGGGGTTGCAGCGCGTCAAGCCGGGGCAGAAGGTGGAAGCCGAGTTGGAGCAGCCGCCGGTCGCGGCCGCGTCTGTTCCGGTGACGCCGGCGGAAGCCGCACCAGGCGACAAGCAGAAAGCGGCCGCCGAACCCAAAACGGTCCCCGAGCCTAAGCCGATTGCTGAGCCCAAGACTTCTACGCCCCCTACGGCAAACGCAAGCGGCAACCCCTAGGCTCCAGTTGGCCGTTGTGACGCCACGTTTTTTTCATTTCCTAGCATGCCGTGGGAGCGTTAAATCAGATGGCAAAGTTCTTTATCGACCGTCCCATTTTCGCTGCGGTGATCTCCGTGATCATCACCTTGGCGGGGGCGATCGCTGTCATGATTCTGCCCGTGGCGCAGTATCCCGAAATCACGCCGCCAACCGTGCAGGTGAGCTGCTTCTACCCGGGAGCCAGCTCCAAAGTAGTGGCGGACACGGTCGCCGCTCCGATCGAGCAGCAGGTGATCGGCGTCGAGAACATGCTCTATATGAATTCCCAATGCACGAACGACGGCGGCTACAACCTGACCGTCACGTTTGAGGTGGGCACCAATCTCGACATGGCTCAAGTGCTGGTGCAAAACCGGGTGAATCTGGCGTTGCCGAGCCTGCCCAGCGAAGTCAAGCAGACCGGCGTGAGCGTCAAGAAGAAATCCCCTAGCATCCTGCTCGTGGTCAACCTGGTATCTCCAAAAGGGACGTACGATCAACTCTATCTCAGCAACTACGCCACCATCAATCTCCGCGACGAACTGGCGCAGATCAAGGGTGTGGGAGACGTTTCTTACCTTGGGCAGCTCGACTACAGCATGCGAGCGTGGCTCGCCCCGGATCGGTTGGCGGCCAGGAACTTGTCGGCCAGCGACGTGGTAAAGGCGCTGCACGAACAGAACATTCAGGTCGCGGCCGGTTCTCTCGGCCGGCCGCCGGTGCCAAACGGAGAGGCATTTCAATATACGCTAAGCACGCTCGGCCGACTGACCACACCCGCCGAGTTTGGCGAAATCATCGTGAAGACCGGATCGACCGGTGAAATCACGCGGATGCGGGATCTCGTTACGGACGTTCGCCAGGATAAGGCCGGCCGGAAATTTGGCGGCATACAACTGGGAGCCAAGACGGAAGACACCTCCTGCCGACTCGACAGCCAACCTTCCATTGGCTTGGCGATTTATCAACAGCCAGGTTCCAACGCGTTGGTAACCGCCAAGTCCATCCGCAAGCGGATGGACCTGCTAAAACTCAGCTTTCCGCCGGATGTGGAATATGCAATCGTGTACGACACCACTCCCTTTATCAATGAATCGATTCACGAGGTGTTTAAGGCTCTCCGCGACGCCATCATTCTGGTGGCGATCGTGGTCCTGGCTTTTCTCCAGTCGTGGCGGGCGACGATCATTCCGCTGATCGCGGTTCCGGTGGCGATCGTGGGAACTTTCGCGGTCATGCTGGGGCTGGGTTTCAGTCTTAATAATCTCTCCCTCTTTGGATTGGTGTTGGCGATCGGCATCGTGGTGGACGACGCCATCGTTGTTGTCGAAGCGGTCGAGCATCATCTCGAGCACGGCCTGTCTCCCAAGGATGCCGCTCGAAAAGCCATGGACGAGGTGACTGGCCCGATCATCGCGATCTCTCTTGTGTTGATGTGCGTGTTTATTCCGTGCGCGTTCATCGCGGGCATCACGGGGCAGTTTTTCAAGCAGTTTGCCTTGACGATCGCCGTCTCGACCTTCTTTTCCGCGGTCAACTCACTGACCCTCAGCCCCGCGCTGTGCGGCCTGTTGCTCAAAGCGAAAGACCAGCAGCGCGACCCGGTTACCTGGCTGCTCAACCTGCTGCTGGGCTGGTTCTTCAAACTGTTCAATTTTGGATTCACCACCACCGCCAACCTGTATAGCCGCAGCGTGGGCATGCTGCTGCGAGTCAGCGTAATTGTTCTGGCGGTGTACGTTGGCTTGCTGTACCTCACCTATTTCAGCTTTACCCGCGTGCCGACCGGCTTTATTCCGTCGCAGGACAAAGGATACCTGCTGGTGGACGTGCGGCTTCCTGACTCTGCCTCGCTGGAGCGCACCAGCGCGGTCATGGCCCAAGTGGAAAAGATCGCGCGTGGCGAAGCGACCGGCGAGCAGGGCCACGGCAAGGAAGAGCACGACAAGGAAGCACACGGCAACAAAGGTGGCATCCCCGGTGTCGCGCACACCATCACCATCTCCGGGCAATCGATTGTGCAAAACGCCATCGGTTCGAACTACGGGACGGTGTATGTCGTTTTGGATGATTTTCACCATCGGCACGGGTCAGACCGCTCGGCCGACGCGGTCGCCGCGAAACTCCGCGCCGCATGTTTTCGCGAAGTGCAGGAAGCGTCTGTGTCGGTGTTCGGAGCGCCGCCGGTGGACGGGTTGGGGAGCGCCGGCGGTTTCAAAGTTATGGTGCGCGACATGCAGGGTTTAGGGCTGGATACCCTTCAGGAGGCGGCCGACGGCCTGGCCGCCAGCGGCAACCAGCAGCCAGGGCTGGTTGGTTTGTTCAGCGCGTTTCGGGCCCGCACGCCGCAAATGTACGTCGACGTCGATCGTGTTCGCTGCAAGACGATGGGGATTCCGCTCAACGAGGTGTTCCTCACGCTGCAGCTTTATCTAGGGGGCTATTACACGAATGACTTCAACCAGTTTGATCGAACCTGGCAGGTCAACTTGCAAGCCGATCCACAATTCCGGTTGACTCCCGCCCAGGTACAGCAGTTGAAGGTTCGCAATCTGGCCGGCGAGATGGTTCCTTTGGGAAGCGTGGTGCACGTCAGCGAAATCGGCGGCCCGGCGCTCGTGACCCGTTACAACGGCAAGACCGCGGCCGCGGTCAACGGCAGCTCGTTGCCGGGCGTCAGCTCGGGCAGTGTGATTGGAACGATTGATCGACTGGGCAAAAGCGAACTGCCGCAAGGGACCGATCTCCAATGGACCGAACTGACCCTGCTGCAAATTCTCGCCGGCAATACCGCGATGATCGTCTTCGGGGTGGCCGTGGTGCTCGTGTTTCTCGTTCTGGCGGCGCAATATGAGAGTCTTAGCCTTCCATTCGCGGTTATCCTGGTCGTCCCGATGTGTCTGCTCTGTTCGGTGGCCGGTGTGGCGATGGCGGGCCTGGATATCAACATCTTCGTGCAGATCGGCTTCGTCGTCTTGGTCGGTTTGGCCAGCAAGAATGCCATCTTGATTGTGGAATTTGCCAAGGAGAAATCGTCCCAGGGCGCGTCGCCTCGTGATGCGACTGTGGAAGCCTGCAAGCTCCGGTTGCGCCCCATCATCATGACGTCGATGGCGTTCATTCTCGGCGTGGTTCCCCTGGCACTGGCCGTGGGAGCAGGTGCGGAAATGCGCAGCACGCTTGGGATCGCGGTGTTTTCCGGGATGCTGGGGGTGACGCTGTTCGGTATTTTCCTGACACCCGTGTTCTACTACGTCGTAGTTCGCCTGGTCGGAAAGAAACCCGAAACTCCGCTGGCATCCAATTCCTAAAGCAATTTCTCGCCCGGCTTCGTCAATAAGAACGCGGAAGCCTTCCACGGGACTTCATCCAGGTATAAGCCCCGCGAGCGCAGATCCGCGCTGTGCCAGTCATAGGCCGCGGTGCTGAGTTGATCCTGCAGGCGCCAGGTTCCATCCCCTAAATCGGTAAACGGAATGCGGATATGGCATTGGCTTTGATGGTTCGAATAATTTACCGCAACGATCATTTTTTCAGCGGCCGGTCCGCTCCAGGCGAAGGCGATGAAACTGTCGTTCGTTGAGTTGCCGTCCCAGGCCGGCGCGCACTGCAGCAACTGCCATTGGCCGTCTCGCACGAGCGACTGACGAAGCACTGCCAGCAAGCGGTTGTAGAAATGCCGCAACGTCTCATCGACGAGTTCGCTCGGACCTCGCACGAGGTGCGGCGAAATGCGTATTCTTCGCCCCTCGAACTCTCCCTGATGGAAGAAACGCAAGCCAGGAGAAAGAAACGAAATCACAGCGGCGGCTTGATGAACCTCTGGAGGGAACGCCGCTGCCGCCCGCGGTTCGTCGTGGTTCTCCAAGAAGCGGGCGAGCTTGTCTTGGTAATCGAGCCCGGCTTGGAAATGCTCGCGGACCGGCCGCGCATCCCCCTCGCGGAGGCGATCGTAGAGTCGCTTGTCGTACGCGTAATCGAATCCCTGTTGCTGAAGCGTCCATTCCAGATCCCAGTAGACCTCGGCCATGAAAAGAAAGCCGGGTTTCTGCTCATGCACGCGCTGCGTCGCTGTCGGCCAGAAGAGGGGCGCGCGCTGGCCCCACGTTCGCTCGAACACCTCCGGCAAGACTAGCATCGCCATGTCGCAGCGGACGCCGTCGCATTGGTCGGCGATCTTCAACAATTCGCCGATCATCGCTTCCTGCGTGGCGGGGTTGGCATAGTTGAGCTGCAACGTATCGGGCCAGCCGGAGAAATACGGATCGCGCCCATGCGCCAACAGCAGATCCCCCTGCTGGCGTTTGACCCAAGTGTAGTTTTGCGGAGTGCGGGCCAGGTCGAGTTCCGTGCCGTGGATGAAATAGTCGGGATGTTCTTCGATCCAGGGATGATCGAGCCCCATATGATTGGGCACAAAGTCGAGCATCAGCTTAAGGCCGCGCTGACGGAGCCGATGGCGCAGGCGGGCCAGCGCGATGTCGCCGCCGAGATTCTGATGCACCGTGTAACCGGTGATCGCAAAGCCGGAGCCGGCGATATCTTCTTCGCGCAGGTCCGGCAGCATTTCCTGGAATTCACGGCGCCACTGGGCATTGCTGCGTGAAGCTTTCTGCGCACCGGGGCCGGTTTGCCACACGCTCAGCAGCCAGACCCAGTCGAGCCCCATCTCGGCCAGGCGATCCAGGTCGGCGTCCGGGATATCGTCCAGCGTGGCGGGCCGGCCGAGCGTGTGAGACAACTCCGTCAGCCAGACTCGCGTGTTGATCTGGTACAGCAAAGGATAACGAGGATCGGCCACAAACAGATTTCCTTGATGCCCAGGCTATCAGAATCTCATCTCCCCTTCCCTGGTCGACGGGCGGATTTGGCTCGCGCCGTTCGCGACACCCGCTTGCCGGCCGGAGGCCCGGTTGCGGCGATGCTGACCTGCTCAATTTCGGCGCATGTGCCAAGCGAGTCGAAATACGCCTTCTTGCCTCCTTCCAGAACTACTTCAGGCGTCATGGTTGCAAACAAGTGCATTGCGCGGGCGATGACCCCCGTCCATCCTGTCTGATGGTTGGCCCCCAGTCCGGCGCCGTTGTCGCCGTGGAAGTACTCGAAGAATTGCAGGCAATCGCGCCAGTGCGGATCCTGCTGGAACTGTTGCGTCCCGCCAAACACGGGACGGCGGCCCTGTTGGTCCTTGAGGAACATGTTCGCCAGCCGCCGCGAAATCTCCTCGGCCACCTGGTACAGGTTCATTTGCTGGCCCGAGCCGGTGGGGCACTCCACGGTGAAGTCGTTGCCATAGTAGCTGTAGTATTGCAGTAGAGCCCGGACAATCAGGGCGTTGACCGGCATCCAGATCGGCCCGCGCCAATTCGAGTTGCCGCCGAACATGCCGGTGTCCGACTCCGCCGGCAAATACGCCACGCGATATTCCTGGCCGCCGACGTTAAAAACATACGGGTGATCGGCGTGAAAACGCGACAGCGAGCGGATGCCGAACTCACTGAGGAATTCGTTCTCGTCGAGCATCTTTGCCAGCACTCGGCGGAGCTTGGTTTCGTTGAGGATGGAGCCGAGCCGACGGCCCCCAACGCCAACTTTCATCGGATCGTGGATGGCGTCGCGCAGCTCGGGGCGCGACTCCAGGAATCTGCGGAGCCTTACGCCAAGTTCGGGGTATTTTGCGATCAATTCACCCTCAAACGTCGTGGCGGCGCATAGTGGCAACAGGCCCACCATCGATCGAACTTTGAGCCGTTGGGCCTGGCCGTTGGGCAATCGCAACACGTCGTAGAAAAAGCCGTCCTCCTCGTCCCACATTCCGGTGTCGCCACCCATGTGCCCCATCGCTGAGGCGATCCACAGGAAGTGTTCGGAGAACTTCACCGCCATGTCGGCGTAGTCCGCGTCGGTCATGGCCAGCTCGGAAGCGATTTCGAGCATGTTCTGGCAATACAGAGCCATCCAAGCCGTGCCA
Organism: Planctomycetia bacterium; assembly: GCA_021413585.1. Classification (GTDB taxonomy): domain Bacteria; phylum Planctomycetota; class Planctomycetia; order Pirellulales; family UBA7805; genus JAIOPX01. Next base: position 36,337 of record JAIOQB010000029.1, on the reverse strand, counting down.
TCGGCCTGCTCCAAATAGCCGCCGGTCGGCAACGGCGCGCTGCGATCGAACACGCCGATATTGTCGAGCCCCAGGAATCCCCCCTCGAACACATTTTTTCCCGAGCGATCCTTGCGATTGACCCACCAAGTGAAGTTGAGCAACAGCTTCTGGAAGTTGCTCTTGAGCCAGTCCTTATCTCCCTCGCCGGTCAGTCCTTTTTCCAGGCGGTACGTGAAGATGGTGGCCCAGGCATGCACCGGCGGATTGACGTCGCCAAAGTTCCATTCGTAGGCCGGAATCTGGCCGTTGGGGTGCATGTAGCGCTCGCGCAGCATCAGCTTGAGTTGCTGCTTGCCGAAATCAGGGTCCACCAGGGTCAAGGCGAGGACGTGGAAGGCAAGATCCCAGGCAGCGTACCAGGGATACTCCCACTTGTCCGGCATGGAGATGATGTCGCCGTTGTACATGTGGTGCCAGTGATCGTTGCGCGGAGCTTGTTTGCGATTCTCCTTAAACGGGTCAGAGCCGCGCTCTTCCAGCCATTTGTCCACGTCATAGTGATAGAACTGCTTGCTCCACATCATCCCGGCCAGGGCCTGGCGCATGACGTTGGCCTGGTCGGCACTGAGCGAACTGGGAATCACCGTGTCGTAAAACTCGTCCGCTTCCTTGTGCCGGATTTCAAGCGTGTCGTCGAAATCGGCAAACGGCTTGGTCGATTTTCCGTTGCCCGGCACTTTGGCGGCGGGGGCGCGGTCGGTCAAACGGAGTCGGATGACCTGGCTCGCGCCGGGTGGCACCGTCAGGCGGTAGTGAGCGGCGGCCTTGGTCCCTTTTTGATCGGGATTCACCGCGTCCTGCTGGCCATGCACGACGTAGTTGTTGATGCCGTCCTTAACGTACGGAGTCCGGTTGGCGACGCCAAAGATGCGCTGGGCGTTCGTCTCGTTCTCGGTGAACAGCAGCGGCACGCTGCCTTTGCCGTTTTGGCCTTCGCAGTATAGATGTCGTTCACCCAGGCCGGGATCGACAGCCCTAATCACACTCCAGCCGGCGTTGCTCGGAGATTTTTCCAGCCGCGGCTTTTCCACATCCCCTTGCCACGACCACTGATTGCGGAACCACAGCGTCGGCAGCACATGCAATTCGGCCGCTTCGGGACCGCGATTATGTACGGTGATCTGAACCAGGACGTCCTCGGGCGATTCCTTGGCATACTCCACGAGCACGTCCCAGTAACGATTCTGATCGAACACACCCGTGTCGAGCAGTTCGTACTCGAAATCGTTACGGCTCCGGCCACGACTAGTAATGACCAGATCGTCGTAGGGGTAGGCTGCCTGGGGATACTTGTAGAGGTACTTCATGTACGAATGAGTGGGCGTGCTGTCGAGGTAGAAATAGTATTCCTTGACGTCCTCGCCGTGATTGCTTTCGCTGTTGGTCAAGCCGAACAGCCGCTCTTTGAGAATGGGATCCTGGCCGTTCCACAGAGCGATCGCAAAACAAAGTCGCTGCTGGTCATCGGAGATGCCGGCCAGCCCGTCCTCGCCCCAACGATAGGCGCGAGAACGCGCCTGATCGTGCGAGAAGTAGTTCCAGGCATCGCCCCCTTCGCTGTAATCCTCACGCACTGTTCCCCACTGCCGCTCGCTGAGGTAGGGCCCCCATTTTTTCCAGGGAGAACTTTGTTCCCGGCTTGCCGCAAGTCGCGTGTGTTCAGCAGTCACAAGGCACCTTATTCATCCGTTGGTCAGGAAATGCCGACGATTGCCCCGAGACTTCTCAGGGGATGCTGCCCACTCGATCACGCGCTGCCGACTGCTGTCCGGACCACTTGAGGTAGCTTGCAACCACTATTTTCCTTGCCTAAAGCATACTTTACTCCCAAGGCTGTGGCCAACACTTTGTCACTCGCGTCCCAGCAAGACATCGAAACCAGCTAAATGCCTTTAAAATGTGCGGTCGGCGTTTCGCCTGTTGGTCGCCGTGGCAGAAGCGACGGAGCCGGGCGTCACGAATCACCTATGAGCATTGGTCTCGCCGTGGCGGCACACTGGAACGCGCCATGTCTGCTGACCGGGCTGCAATCGACAACGCGGCGAAAGATATTATGCGGGCGTCCGCACGGAAGCCCGCGGCAGTGCAATGATCGTCGCGTGCCGCGTGCTTGGAATCCACGTGGTACGCATTGGCGGCAGTCGCGGCGGTTTCTCCCCGCCGTGATTGCAGCCTGCCGGCGTGCGGCCTGCCGTATCCTCTGCGGTATAGCCCGCCGGCGGGTTTTTTCCTCGTTGTTTTTTCAACGGAGCAAACGATGGCGACCGGCATCATAAAGTTCGTCAACGAACGAAAATATGGCTTCATTACCTGTTCGGAAACTGGAGCGGAGCGTAATGTTTTTTCCACCGCTCCGACCTTCAGGGTTTGGAGTTTGGCGAAGAGGGCAAACACCTACGCCATTGCCGCGTGGAATTTGAAATTGAACAAACACCAAAGGGGCCGCGGGCTCGCCGCGTGCGTCCGGTAGTGTCCTAATCCTGTGTGCGGCTTGGCTTTCGCCAACGAAATAAGTACAGCCCCAGGAATGCCACAAGGTCTGCGATGATGATGCAAGCGGCTAAGCGCGGCCCTCCGTTAAAATAGCGGTATTCCACATAAAGGAAACTGCCGCTGCTCGTATAGAGCGCTACCAACGCCGCACTGCCGACCACGAAGCCCCAAAAAGCCCTGCCGAACAATGCCCCGATGGCGGTAAAGGGTCCGCACAAACGTGCGATGGTGATTCCAATACCGATAAATTCAGACAGAAGACCATAGCCATAAGTGGGACCGTAGTAGTGGCGGGAAGCAACCCAGGGCACGTCCATGTTCCACGCACTAAAGCTCGCCCCCGCCCAGAACGTCGCCCAGAGCATCGCCCGGATCGTGAATTGAAAGCGGGGCGGGGTCATAGTCGTCGCAATATTGAGCCCAACCATAGAAGAGCGGCGGCGATTGCGAATGCCTTAATGTTTGGCATTGTAGCCAATTCCTGGAATACCGAATCCACAAAACCTTGCCGGCCTCTAATTACGGCAAATATCACATTCGCGATTACAAATGCCGACACAACAGACCCGATGATGATCAGCGGCCAAGAAACCAACTCGCGCCAAAACGGGGTACTTTTCGACACGGTGGGATTCGACTTGTTCGGCTTCTCTTCCATGGCCCTGATTCTAGCAGGGGGCGGAGAAGCGGCCAAACTGCCAAAACGGCACGCACAGGATTGCGCCTGTTGCACGATCGGCACCCAATGCGATCTAGGACACCCACTGCAATGAACGATTCTCAACACGAGGCATTAGAGGAACTTCGACAGCGGGGCTATGACGGAATCGCTGACGAAATCGCACAGGGACTTCAAAAGTGGGATAACTGGTTTGCCAGTTACAATGCTTCCGTACTCGAAGACTATCTCCAAGGGCACACTGGGATGCACGTACATATCCTTGCTAGGGTCGCGAGGAGTGCCGGCCCACTGCATGAGTATTGCGTTCATATTGAGAACAATGTCGCCGGGGACGATGGCATAGTAAATTCCTCCAACATTCTCGTCGCCCCGAATTGTCATTCCGACACTTTTGACGCCGTCTTTAATGGGCCACGCGGTACAGGCCGTAAGCGTGCGGTGCTTGTCGATTCGATTCAGCTCATGAATTTGCCAGAGTGGATGCGTTTGATATGCGTTTCCTCGGTGGTAAGGCTGGAGTGCATTAATGGCGATTTGCGCTGTGGGGTTAATGCAACCGATTTTCTTGGCGGTGGCCTTGGGGTAGCCAACACCATTGCTAAAGATTGGAAATTCGGAAGTCGCCTGCTGTTTTTCGGTCCATCCGGGGGTAAACGTCTCGGCAAGTGCGAACGCCAAATGGTCCAATGCGGATCGAAGATTAAAAACACATTCTCCGACCAAGACATTCAGCCGGATGGGGCTTGTCGTGACGCGATCAACTCGCAGTCGCCGGACTTGAACTCCATCGCCGATGGGTTGCGGCAGGGGCTTAGGGTCTGGTTCATCAACGATTCCGTAGGGTTTAGTATCGATCCAGGCAGCGGCGTCTATTTGGAACGAATTGAGGTGTTCGCGCGCCCTCTCAAGTTTAAGAATGAAGCCGTGGTCTGTGCCCATGTATTGGCCGTATCTTGCTGAAGTAGGGGCATAATTAGCTGCCCTGGGCCGCTGCCTTCTTGAATCGGCATTGCCCGAAGCCGACCCAAAATTCTGCTCTTTTCTCCGCCCTGCCGATTTCCCGCAAAGGTAGCACCGCAATAAAAAAAGCCACCGGCCGATCTGGCGAGTGGCGTTTTCTTCGAGTATTTCAGTGCCCCCCGATGGACTCGAACCATCAACCCTCTGATTAAGAGTCAGACCCAGACTCTATCCCCTCTGATTATCTGGGCTTAATGGGGCTTGTTTTATCGTGTTTTCTCGATAGAACTATGTTATCGGTGCTACCCCAAACTTAACGGGATTTTACCCCGCGGGTAGCACCACGGTAGCACCGGGCCGAAACGCGGTAGCACCATATCAGAGGGGAAAAGCATGGTTACGGCAGCGAAACGAGAGCCCGCCAAGGTCACGTTGACGAAGGCCGCGGTGGCAAAATTGCGGCCGCCGGCGTCCGGGCGGCGTTATTACTACGACACTCGCACCCCGGGGCTAACGGTCTGTGTGACCGCCACGGGCGCCAAGACGTTCTACCTGTACCGAAAGGTGAACCGCCGCCCCGTGCGTCACCGGCTCGGCACAATCGAGCAATTGACGGTGGAGCGGGCGCGTGAGTTGGCGCAGGAGCGCACCGGGGAGCAAATCCAGGGGATCGACATTCAGGCCCGCAAGCGCAAGGCGCGCGAGGAATTGACGCTGGGCGAGTTGTCGGCCCTGTGGTTGGAACACGCCAAAGAGCGGAAGCGGACCTGGAAAGAGGATGAGCGGCAAATCAACAAGTTCCTCGCCGGGCTTTCCAGCCGGCGGCTATCGGCCATCGACGTGTCCGACCTGGAGAAGCTCGCCACCCGAGTAAAGGCCGACAGCGGCCCCTATCAGGCCAACCGCGTCACCGCCCTGCTCTCTTCTATGTTCCGCCACGCCATGAAGCGGAAGCTTCACAGTGCCAACCCGGCCGGCATGGTGGACAAGTTCCCCGAGCAAAGTCGCGAGCGGTTCCTAACTGCCGACGAAGCCCCCCTGCTCTTTGCCGCCATCAAAAAAGCGGAGCCGATATTCCGCGACTTTTTCACGCTGGCCATTTTGACCGGCGCCCGCCGCGGGAACCTCCAGGCGATGCGCTGGGCCGATATCGACCTGACAGCGGCCACCTGGGCCATTCCAGGCGAGCAGCACAAGAACGGCCAGCCCGTGGTGCTGCCCCTTGTGGTGCCCGCCCTGGCGATCCTAAAAGCCCGTGCCGCCGAACGCAATGGTTCGCCCTACGTCTTTGCGTCTCACGGGAAGACGGGGCACCTGACCGAACCCAAGGCAGCTTGGGACGTGGTGCGCAAAGCTGCCGGCCTGGACGGCCTGCGGTTGCACGACCTGCGCCGCACGATGGGGAGTTGGATGGCAGGCGCCGGCGTGGCGCTGCCGATCATCGGCAAGGCGTTGGGCCACGCGGCCGGAAGCGCGGCGACACATACCTATGCCCGTCTGCAATTGGCACCGGTTCGCGAGGCCGTCACCGCGGCCACGGATGCGATCCTGGCGGCTTCGACACCGAAGGAAACCAAGAGCAAGACCAAAAGCAAGGGAGGGCGCAGCCGTGGCAAAAAAACCAAATAACAATCACGCCGGGACGATCAACTGGATTACACACAGAATCCACGAACCGCTGCCCAAGTGGCTGGCCGAGCGGCAGCTTCGATATGAATCGGAGTTGGAACGATTCGTCACAAAGGAAAAAACGGCCAGTTACGTGCTTTTCCGTGGCAGGCATCGGTTTATGACCGAAGACGTATTTCGCGACCGGTGGCGGCCCGTGGTACAGGCGCTGCAACACATCTATCGAATCCAAAAGGCCACCAAGACCGCTGATTTTCAAGCGATTGTAGACGCTGCGATGGGGCTTGGCGTGGAGGAAAAGACAATCGCGCATATCCGGGACTTCAATATCGGTACGCCTGATGCCGCAATTAGCAGACACATTGATCGTCACTTGGTCCAGAAACGGGCTAATAGCAAAAGCACCTCGAACCATGCGGCCAAACGGTCTTCAATTCTCGAACGACTTGCCCAACTGCAAAAAGAGAATCCCAGAATCAAGTCGAGGCGCAGACTGTGCAATATCATTGCGCGTGAACAATTGAGCGCTGAAACGCCCGGCGAGAAGCTTGATGCCGAAGAGGTTGAAAAGAGAACCAATGCGATATACCAGCGAATCAAACCCAATAAAAAATAGTTGGTACGGTGCTTAGCACTGTTTCTTTTCGCACCCAATAGGAGTTGTTCTATTCGACCTTAGTTGAACGGTTTTCAATACCCGTTGCTGAGGTTCGATTATGACAACTACCGTTTCTTTGCCCGCGCTTCTCACGCGAGCCCAAGCTGCTGATTTTCTTGGCGTCACGGCGGGCACGTTGGCGGTTTGGCATTCTGCTGGCCGCTACGATCTGCCCGTCGTTCACGTCGGCCGGAGTGTGCGCTATCGACTGGCAGACCTGGAGCGATGGCTCCAGGATCGCACCCGCACGGCCACCGCCTGACCCAAGAAAATTGCCCGGCGGCGCTGCCTTGGCAGTTAGCGCACGATCCGGGCGGAAAGGTATCTACATGGATTCTACAACGCAAAAAACGAAAAGGCTACTGCTCGCCGACATTCGCACAGAAGGCGGCACCCAAGCCCGCGCGATGCTGGCGATGGATACCGTCGCTGAGTACGCGGAAGCAATTCAGGGCGGGGCGGAGTTCCCCCCCATCGTCGTCTTCTATGACGGCGTGACCTACTGGCTGGCCGATGGCTTCCACCGATACCACGGCCACAAGCAGGCAGGCAAGACCGACATTGAAGTGGAGGTCAAGCAGGGTTGCCTGCGGGACGCGATCTTCTATGCCGTCTCGGCCAACCACCAGCACGGCCTGCGCCGGACCAACGCCGACAAGCGCCGCGCCGTGGAGTTGATCCTGGCAGATAAGCAATGGGCGGAAAAGTCAGATCACTCGATTGCCGAAATCTGCGGAGTTAGTCAGCCGTTTGTCGGCAAGCTCCGCGAACAACTGAAAACGGTTATCAGTTTAGCGGCGGAAAAACGAACTGGACGCGACGGCAAGGTCCGCAAGCTGGTCACAATCCGCGGCAAACTTCGGAAGCCAGCCGCGAAGCCGCAGCCCACCCCGGTCGAGGATGACGAACAAGACGAAGCCGAACCGGACGATAGCGTCTATGGCCACCTGCCGCCAGTCGATTATTCGCCGCACACCGAACGCACGCTAGATGATCCTGCGGCCGAGTTAATGCAGTCGCTCGAATTGGTCAAGGAAGAGTTGGTCCGACTGAATGAGGCCATGAGCGCCGAAGGAATGAAACGGTTGGTCAATGAGACGATCACCTGGGAGTCGCTTGTCGAGCAAGGTTATCCCGCTTTAAGTGCCAAGATCACTGAGCAGCACCTGCGCTATCAGGCCCGTATGTTGGAACTGCGGGACTGGCTCGACGGCGTTCACGCTGCCGCAGAACGGCGAGTGGCGGAACTGGAGGTGGCATCGTGAGCATCCGCACCATCATGGCCGACGCGATGACCTGGCAGCACCGCCACGCCGATATTGTTTCGGCCTATGTCGTGCTGCGATCCGAGTTGCGAAAGCTCGGACTTCCGCCGGCAGAATACGAAGTCGCCCGCGATCTTCTGCGCATCGTGCTGGTTACGTCGCGACGGCGCGAGGTGGCAGCATGATCGCACACGCGACACCGCAGGACCGCCCCAAGGTGCTGATCGTGCTGCACCCCGATGGTTGGGTCGAAGCATTCGCCGACAAGTCGGTCGATGTTCGCGTCGTGGAAGTGTGGGGCGACAACTTCGCCGAAGGGACTGCCGACGAGCAAGTCGAGCGGCTCCCCGAGTGTTATGCCCGGCTTCACCTGACCGGCAATCTACGCTCCACCGGATTCCCCAAGTTTAAGAGCCGGCCCGGCGACTGGATCGGCGCCGCGATCGACCGCTACGTCGAATTATTGGAGGCCGCAAAGTGAGCATCGCCGCACGATTAAAAGACGATCCACCGTTTGAGCCGGCGGGAAAAATTGGCGAGGAGGTTGATCTAGTTTCCCTTGGGGACCGCGATCCCGACAGCGGCCGAGTTGTGCTATCACCGAGCCGCACGCTCCCCACGGCGATTGCCTACGTACGCGATCACCACCACAACGAAGACGGCCGCACGCTCCAGGTTTACGCCGAGCAACCATACCGCTGGACCGGCAGCCACTATGTCCAGGTGGAAGACGCCGAAATAAAACGCGAGCTGCACAACTGGCTGCACGAAGCACTGCGGTACGTTCCCAAGCGCAACGGCGATCAGGTTCTATCCCCGTTCAACGCCAACCCGTCCACCGTCAAGGCGGCCCTCGAAACGATCAAGGCCCACGCTCACATACCATCCAGCATATCGCCCCCTGTGTGGTTGGATGGGCCCGAGGAATCGCCGGCCCATGAGATATTGCCATGCCCGTCCGGCTTGCTGCACCTGCCCACGGGAAAACGCATTAGCGCTACGCCGCGGCTATTCGTGACGTACGCGATAGAGTTCGACCCGGATCCCAATGCCTTGCAGCCGATGGCGTGGTTCAATTTCCTGCATCAGATTTTCGAAGGGGACGAGGAATCGCAGCAACTACTCCAAGAGTGGTTTGGCTATTGCCTGATCGCGGCAACGTGGCTGCAAAAAATGTTGCTGATGGTTGGCCCGCGGCGGAGCGGCAAAGGAACTGTCGCCCGCGTGCTGGCTCGCCTGATCGGTACTGCTAATGTCTGCGGCCCGACCACGGAAAGCCTGGCTCGCCAGTTTGGATTGCAGCCCCTCATTGGCAAGCCGCTGGCCATCGTGAGCGACGCCCGCTTCCACGGCGAAAGCATCGCCACCGTGGTGGAGCGGCTGTTGTGCATCAGCGGCGAGGATTCAATCAGCATCGACCGGAAGTTTCTGCCCAGCGTCACGTTGAAGCTGCCGACGCGGTTTATGTTTTTGACCAATGAGCTACCCCGCCTGCACGACTCCAGCGGCGCCCTTGCCGGCCGATTTGTGGTGTTGCGACTGACTCGCAGTTTTTACGGGGAGGAAGACACCGGCTTGACGGAAACGCTGTTGGCCGAGTTGCCCGGGATTTTGAATTGGGCAATCGAGGGGTGGCATCGGCTCCGCGAGCGTGGCCATTTTGTGATGCCTCAGAGCGTCCAGGATGCCGTTCAAGACATGGAAGACCTGGGCTCCCCCGTTGGGGCGTTCGTACGCGAGCAGTGCATTGCCGAGCCCGGGCAGCGGATCTTCGTCCCTGCTCTTTATGAGGCGTGGCGTCTGTGGTGTATGCGAGACGGCCGGACCACGATCACCACCGTTCAGACGTTCGGTAAGGATTTGGCGGCCGCGGTGCCCGGGGTGAGGGTTCGACGCGGCTCCGACAATCAACGGTTCTACGACGGCATCAGTTTAAGAGAGGCATTCTGATGGCGACGGGGCAAGATACTTTTGAAGTTACCGCCGCGCACCTCCGCGACACTTCCCATTGTACTTATCGCACGCACACGGACGCGCGAGGTTCAGCACATAGAGCACAATGGGAACTGTCGTGACGGTCTGCGGCGGTAGGTCACACACGCACTAATTGTTTCCCGCGATCAAACGAGGGAAAGACTGCCCGCCTCAGAGCCCGCCAAAGGACCCCAGCCCCTGGTAAACCCAAGGTACTTCCGCCTTGCGGCTGCGCAGCTTCCCAGGCCCTTACTCAGACGCATGCGCATGCGCACGACTCATTTCCGCCCCGCCCCTCACTGAGGCCCAACCATGAAAACCAAGACCAACACAAGCCAGCAGATTGCCACCATGCAGGCCCTCAGCCAAGCCTCAGCGGCGTGGCTGGCCGGCCGGTCTCCCCGCACACTCCGCGACTCGGCCGCACCACGCGAGCCCAGCGGCGGCTATGACGCCCGTGCCCTTGTCGAGTGGCTGCTGGCCGAAGCCTCTGCCGGCGAGACGATGCTGGCCACCGGTGCCGAAAGCGAAAGCCTGGAAAGGTATCGCGCGGCCAAAGCCAAAATTGCTGAACTAGATTGTGCCGAACGAATGGGCCAGGTTATCGCCGTTGAAGAACTGAATATGTGGCTCGGCCGCGCTTGCGGCATCCTGCGCAACGCCAGTATCAAAATCGGCAAGCAGTTTGGCCCCATCGCACAACAGATTCACAACGACGCAATCGGGGAGTTTGACCGGATTCGGCAGGAAGAATACGAACGCCTGAAAGCTAAAGAGCAGGCTGCACTTGCTGCTGGGGAGGCAATCCATGATCGGAAATGACGCGCTCTTGCGGGAGATGCTGCTGGAAGGGCTGGCCCTTGCCAAGACGCCGTTGCCCGACGAGCCCCAGAAACCGAAGCGCCGCAAGTCGGCAGCGGTTGAACGATTCGACTGGACCGGCGAAGACGTGCCGATCGTGGAATTGGAAATCCCGCCACCACCACCGCGACCAGAATGCCCCAAGTGTGGTTGCAAGCAATATCACCCGCGCGGTTCGGTTCCTGTTGGCGCAGGCGAGCCGAATGTTTGGCAGGCGAAAGCAATGTGCCGGGCATGTGGCTGCCGCTATCTGGTCTACCGCAAGTACGTTGACGGCGAATCGGCGCGCCGCGAGCGACGAACGGATGACTAGCTTAGTAATTGGCGAAACCAAATTGGGTACTATTCACGCAAAGGAGAATCACATGCTCACATTTTCCGTACCGCAACTGACCGAACAATTCGGCGTCGATGCCGTCGATCTGCTGCTGTCGTTGGACGCGATCCCGGCCGCTGAATACGGCGCGACGATTGGGGACCGGCGCTATGGTCCCGATGCCGTGGCGTTCCTGAACGACCGTGCGGCGCGAATTGGCCAACACGTCCCCGCGGCCGAGGCTGTAACCGAATCGGCGACCGCAGTTGAGTTGCCCACAACTGTTGCCGCGTTGGGCGCGGAATCGAAGTACACTTTTCGCTTTTGTGAGGGCGAGGTGCTGAAATGAACCCAGAATCGACCCTTGCCGAAGCCCGCGATTTGCTCGCAACCATCGCGCCCGAACTAGACGCCTACATTTTGAATCAGCCTGAAGAACTGCCGACGCCCGCCGATTCAATGGGCTGGTGTTGCAGCTCGTGGTGCCCGCCGATTCGCGCAGCTTTGGAGCGACGTGGTGCCTGGCAGGGACCAAAACCGGCAATCATTTTCTCCAGGGACATGCCGCGGGCCGACGTGCTTGTGGTGACGTTGCATGAGTGCGCACATCTTTTGCCCGTCCGACCGCTGGAGCCTGAGCCGGCCGAGCCGGTTGATTCACACGAAGCCCTGACCGTTTGGGCTGCCGAGCCCGAGCCGCCGGCACCCGAGCCGCGATGGCTGATCGGCCATCATGACCGCGAGTTCACACTCGCCGCTTTATCGCTTTGGTGGCGTTGTGCTGCTGCCGGCGTCGTGCTTGACCCATCGAATCTGTGTGCCGGCCCGCGATACGACCTTTCTGCCGCTATCCACTATGCCGTGGCCCTGGCGGATTTTCCTATGCGTTTTCGCGATGCGACTTTTGCCGAACTGCTTGCTGAGCCCGCGCCTAAAGCTTTCAGTGAATTGTGGTGCGCCGATTTGCAAGCCTGGATGAATAGTCGCCCCCAAGAGACGAAAAAAATAATGGCACGCGCATCATTCAGCACTTGAAAGGAAAAGCGAATATGACCGTCACGACAGAAAAGAAAATTGCCATTGCCGAGGGAATCGAAGGAAACTTGTTGCCGCTTCAACAGCGACTTGCCGCGCTCAAGGAAAACAGCTACCTGCGCGAGTCTCGGCACGTTGACGCCGTCCGCCCGCTTGTTCAGCAATTTGCGGCGCTCGACGCCGAGCAGGTGGCCGCGATCAATGCCGGCTTGCCGGCGCCGGCTGATATTCTTGAACGAAGGATGGCCATCGTGGAGCGTCGCGCCAGCCTGAACCATGATTTTGAGGTTCAATGCGGGCGCGATGATGCACTGATTGCCGCGCTGTCAGACGAAGTAACTCGACTCGGCAAAGAGTTGGCCGAAGTCGGCTCCACGTCGTCAATGCTCCGCGACCAGCAGAAAGCCGAAAAGGCGAAAGCCGACAACGCCGTGCCCGTAAAGGTGCGCATTGTCGTAGCTGTCGGCACCGACGATTGGCATTCGCTTATCCGCGCCAAGCAGGTGCCCGCAGGCCCCGTGCCGCGCGATGGCGAAACGATCACCGTATCCGGCACGTTGGCCCGCCAAATGTTGGCCCGCCGCTGGGCTGTTGAAGTCGAATAGTCGAAAAGCGGAAGTGCGGGCGCGAAATCCTTTGTCCCCGCGCCGACCCTTGCCGGCTGGCCGACGGCCTTACCTCCAGCGGCCAGCCGGTTTTGAAACACGAACGAACGGAGCAAGGCGATGGCATCGGCGACGGGCAAAGTGGTGCGGGTAATGTCGCGCGGGTTTGGATTCATTCAAGAAGACGGCAGCAAGACGTTCGCGAACATTTATTTTCACGCTACCGATTTGTCGCCCGGTCTGAGGTTCGACGACCCGCAGCTTTTGGGGCGGGAAGTGCAATTCAACATCGAGGAAGGCACGAAGGGCAAGGTCGCCCGCAACATCAGGCCGGCGAGTTGATCGAGGTCAGCGACTTCGGATTGCTGGGGTGAGCTATGAATCGCCCCGATCGAGGCTACCGCGCCGCAGTCGAGTTCAAAACCGATCAATGTCGTCAGCGTATTGAAAGAGCGGCGATGCTGCGACGACGCGAGCCGGACGATACCAACCGCTTTGCATGGCCACTGGCCAATAGCGACTTTGTCCATCATGGTCAACGCCGAAACCAAAGACAGGACCGCCACTCATGCCCTTCGGCGTCGGAAGGTCCGCGCGTGGCGACAACTTGCCATACAATCGCGGATTCGGTTTTCTCAATTCGTCGGGCACGTCGTCGTCTGAAACAAATTCAAGGTGAATCATCGACGGCACCGGCTCGTTGCTTATTTCTTCGTCCTTTCCATCTCCGCCAACTAGCGTTCGCAAGTCGCAATCGGCAAAGCCAACTAATATGAGAAAATCAATCCTGGCCATGTTGCTAGGCAGCCAATCTTTTTTGTGAAACGGAAGTCGCTTGTTGCTCGCCAACAAATCGCGAGTGTTGCCCGGCAATTCAATGAGCGCAAAGTCTAGTCCTTTGTCGAAGTCGTGAATGAAAAAGTGACGAGCGGCGAGAAAATCAAAAGGCACCCGATGATTGTCAATCGCGCCGTCGCCCCAGAAGTCGAGAATGCTCGGCTGAATAATGCGTCGATCCGGGTCAACTAACATTCGGCCGGCAATTTCACTGAATAGATGGCCCACGGTCGCCAAGTACCACTTGCCCTTGGACTCTATCACAAAACCGGAAACGCCATAGAACGCAGGTCGCTTTGTCGGAATGCCCGATGCGTCTGTCGGGCCCTCATACCAATTAAGGCTTACGACGTGATGACAAAGCAGATTGAGGGCATCGAGTAATACCCTTTCGGAGTTCGACTTTTTGGATGATTTTTTCATCCCACACATCGTATATCTGGGAAAGCGTTTCGGCGAGCCCGCCGCCCCGAGGCGATTGCATTGTGATGGATCTGAAAGCAGCGTGGGCCATCAGGGAGAAGCGAAAACAGACGGAATCGGCCGGCATCGTGGCGATGGTCAGGGCGGCTGGCGGTCAGTAAGGCAACCTCGAAACCATTTCAATAAACGACTCCACAATGGCGGTGGTTTCAGCTCTGGTGGCGGATTCTTTCGCGGGGGTCGCGGTGGCAGAACTGGCACCACCGCGCGTTCTGCTTCCATCAATTCCACCAAACCGGGTGGAACGTCAAACGGCGCCGCTAGGATCGCATCGCGCACCTGCGGCCAACTTCCTTCGACCGTCTCGGGGATAACGAAATTGAAATATGCACGTCGACCATTGTTGTGGTTTATGGTGCATACTTCCTTAGGCCACGGTAATCCACCATGAAAGGCCCTGAAGATTTCCAACGCAGCGGCGTGACCACTTCGGAACATCCTGCCCTGAACCATGACGATGGTGCGAGGCAGTACATCCAGCTTCGGATAAATACTGCGAACGAAATTGTGCTGCCTCCCGGCCATGAGATTTTCTAAATGCCGCATGGCCTGTGGTTCGTTGTCTTTTGACGCGCATTCTCGCATCGCCGCGATCACATACGGCCATTCCTGAGCAGCACGCGATGCTTCTATCCATCCCATCAGTGAAATTCGCCGCCAGATATGAACCACGCGACGCGTCGGGCGTGGGACGGGCGTGGGCCATGCCCCCCGCGTGATACAATCCCTCGTCGATCCTGGGGCTGGGCCTACTGGCCGGCATCCTTCTGGGGTGCCCGGCCTGTTCTATTTGCCCGCTGATCGAACGACGAGATCCTTCAGTTCGGTAAACTCACTGACCATCGCGTCGAATCGCCGCACATCAGCCGGCGGCAACTTGTTGGCAAGTTCTCTTCTCCACCCCTGGAGTTGTTTTTCGAGTTCTTCAAGCTTGGCCGCAAGCTCGCTTGTCATTTCGCCCTCCACGCGCGAAAGGTAGCACCGGGGTAGCACCGCAATAAAAAAAGCCACCGGCCGATCTGGTAAGTGGCGTTTTCTTCGAGAAAATCAGTGCCCCCCGATGGACTCGAACCATCAACCCTCTGATTAAGAGTCAGATGCTCTACCAATTGAGCTAGGAGGGCGTTTGAGGCCTGGCGGCGGCTGGCGGCGGGTGCCGGGGGGCCGACTTTCGGGACTGCAAACGAGCCGCATATCCTACCGCGCCGGGAGTTTGGGACAAGGGGGAATCGCGGGGTTTGCAACGGGGCCAAAACGTAAATTAGGCCGGCGAGACGGATTATTGGGCAACGCATTGCTGGGCACGGCACTGCTGGGCAAGTCGTTTCAGATCCGCCGTGGCGGGCCCGTAGTGGTACCCAGATATTGTCATCCGGCGAAGCCTCACGCGGAGCGTGAGGGGTACTATGACGGGTACAGTTTCGCCTACTCCTTCACCTCCATCCCCAACTGCCGCATCTTGCGATACAGGTTCGAGCGGTGCAGGCCCAGCCGCTCGGCGGCTTGCACCATGTTGTGCGCGCTGCGGGCAATCGCCCGGCGGATGTACGACTCTTGAAAACGGCCGGTCGCTGCGGCCAGTTCCAAATCGTCCTCGATGATGCCTGCCCGTTGATCGTGCGGGGCCAGCACGAACTCCAGTTCGGCCGCGTCGATCTTGTCGGCGGGGGAAAGATACGTCAGCCGCTCCGTCAGGTTCCGCAGTTCGCGAACGTTGCCGGGCCACGAATGGGCACGCAGCCGCTTGCGGGCGTCGGCGGTGAGCTTGGGCACCCGGCGCCCCGCCGCTCGGCAGTACGTGGCGAGAAAATGATCGGCCAGCAGGAGGATGTCGTCACCGCGGTCGCGCAGCGGCGGCAGGTCGAGCGTCACCACGGTGAGGCGAAAGAACAGATCCTCGCGAAACTTTTTGCGCCGCACCAGCTCGCCCAGGTTCTGGTTCGTGGCGGCGATGATCCGGGCGGCGGTGTGGATCGGCTGCGAGCCACCGACGCGCACAATCACTTTTTCCTCCAGCACGCGCAGCAGCTTCGCCTGCCCGCCGAGGCTCAGGTCGCCGATCTCGTCCAGAAACAACGTGCCGCCGGCGGCCAACTCGAACTTGCCGATGCGCGTCTCACGGGCGTCGGTGAACGCACCTTTCTCGTGGCCGAACAGCTCGCTTTCGAGCAGCGTTTCCGGAATCGCCGCGCAGTTGACCGCCACCAGGGGTTCGTTGCGGCGGCGGCTTTGATAGTGGATCGACTGGCTGACCACCTCCTTGCCGGTGCCGTTCTCACCGAGGATCAGCACCGCCAGGTCCGTGTCGGCGACGCGGGCGATCGTCGACCGTAACGCGGCCATGGCCGGACATTCGCCGATCAGCCGCCCTCGATCGGCCGCCTGATCGACCAGCAGCTTGTGGCGGCTGACAAGCTGCTCGAACTCCTGCGTGTTGGCCAGCGCGGTGGCGGCATGCGCGGCCAGCTCGGTCAGGGCCTGTTGATCGTCGTCGGAAAAATCGCCGTGCAGTTTATTGATCAGCTCGAACGCGCCGAGCAGCGTGCCGTCGGCAGTGCGCAGCGGCACGCACAGCAGCGACTCGGTGCGATAACCCAACTGGCGATCCACCTGCCTATCGATCGCCGGGTGCGCATCGTCCCGTCCCACGCGCCGCGGCTCGCCCGTCTGAATCACCTGACCGACAATGCCCGTGCCGTCGGCAATGCGCAGCTCCCCCGACTCCACCCCCAACGCCGGCCGGCCGACGAGCAAGTGGTTGGGCCGGTCCCAAAGAAAAATGCTGGCCCGATCGGCCGCGAGCAACTTCGTGGCCGCCTCCGCCATGGCGATCAACAGCGGTCCGAGTTCGCGGGCCTGGTTCCATTGCTGGGCGATGGCCAGCAGGGCTTCGAGGCGGCGGAGGCGTTGTTGCTGCTGGTGCAGGGTGCGGACGAGGGCGAGCGCTTTGCCGAGCGAGGCGGCGATTTCCTCGATGTCGGCCGCGGGTGCCTGGGGCAACGCCCCAGATTTGCCGCTGCTTGGCCCGCTTAGTATTAGCAGCACCTCTTGGCAATCGTCGTCCGTCGAAAGCGGCGCGGCGGCCCACCGCTCGGCCGTTTTGGCCTCGCGCCGGTCGAGCACGTCACTGAGCAATTCAGTGGGGAGCGAGCCGGGTTTGCCGCTGTTGGCGACGATGCGCCACTGGCCCCGATCGGCGACGGCGAGGACGGCGGCGGCAGCTTGGGCGTGGTCGCGAATTCGTTGTACTGCGGCAGCCAGAAGCGCGGCAGGTTCGGTGTTGGCCGTGACGAGCGCGAGCAATTCGTCCGACAAACCGTGAGACTTCTCATTGGCCATGAATCTAACCCGCGCCGGCGTGGTGTCGTTTCCGCGGCGCTATTCTATGGCGATGTCGTCGAAATGACAACGCGAATCGGGAATCCTCCTGGCCGGCCCATGGCATCCGAAAAAACTGGCGGGGCACGACACTATGGTCCAACAATCCACGACCTCGACCATTTACAGTACTCACAATTGAGCGTCATCGCTTTCGGCATCCGCATTGCCCAACTGCTGGCCACGATGAATGGGGCGAGCAGGACCACGCCCATCATCGCGACGCCACCCAAACTCAGCGGAATGACGAACCTCCCCGACAGGGCAAGCAACATGTAAATGGCGGCGTCCCAAACAAGCGTCAGCACGCCGCCGCCGCACATCATCATCACCGCTTTCGACTGCAGCCGCCGCGGCGGCAGCATGACGTGGAACCGCTCGTTGCAATTGGGGCACCTCGAAGGCAATGAGCGCGAAAACGACGATCGTCTGGTTTCCTTGGCCGGCCGTGTCGGAGTGGGGCCATCCGCGGCAGAAGCGCCAGGTTGCCCCGGGGGCGATTCGTACGGATTTGGCTCGGGCTCGGTCATGGAATGTCTGTGACCAGCGAGGGGTGAGTCAGTCCAGTAATATGAACTTGCGGGGCCATCCTGGCAAGCGGTCCGTGCCGCCCACCTTGGTCATTTCCTAGATGATACGCTGTCGAACGACAACGCCAACTGGCCGAGCACGTTCCGGTTCCCCCTGCTAGAATGCCGATCATGGAAGAAAACGCCCGAAAGCCCCGCCGCTTCCAATTTAGCCTGAGGTCTGTGCTAATTCTGACGGCGTTCGTTGCTGTGCCGCTTGCGTGGTGGTCGTACAAAGTTCAACAAAAGCGACATGCCGTTGCGGTTTTGATGAAGTCCCACGCAGCGATCACAGCCAATTATCGAGACGCGAGCAAGGTCGACGTAATGCTTGATCAGAAACCAACCCCAGCAGACATTGAGGCTTTGAAAATCCTTGGGCCGGCGGTCGTCTATCTGATTTGGTTGGACGCCAATGACGTAGCCATGCTGAAAAGAGTGCTGAACTGTGAGGTTGTGACGCCGCCTCCCTCCGGGCCGTCCCCATGACCCGTCGCCGATTCCAGTTCACGCTCCGCGGGATGCTGTGGGCGAATATTGATTTTCGCTAGTTCCGACTTGTGTTGGACCCCCTCCTATGAAATGTCTCACCTACTCCGAATGCGCCAATTGGTGCTCGCTTCGCAGCATTCCGACGAAAGACATCGAGGGCTACATCGTCGGGCCACATCCGGACCTGCAGTCGCCGCCGTTTTTCATGGTTGAGTTCAAGCCTCCGACCGATTCAGGCCGGAAAGTTGCGTTGGCGAGATTTCTTCTCTCATTGCTGGACCCTGCGCCTGAAATGCTCTTTTGGCTGGGAGATTGGGCGGTTTGGCCGTCGTCTCAGCACATGCCGTTATTCACCCGTTTTCGGCAGGCGGTCGGTGAGCGCAGACCTCTCATTGAAGCACCGGGCCACCTGCTTACACCTGACGAGAACGACGATGGCATTTCGATTCTCACCATATCTCTGGAGTTCATCTGGGATTGCCACGTTCTCACAGCTTCGGGACGGGACGCGATATTTGTATCGCACGATGAATGGGGTTGGTTTGCCAGTCGCGAAGAGTCGGTCGCAGAGTCGGTGCGTAAGAAGATGGAGGCCTGGACTTAGGCCACAGGAAATCACAAGCGTGATGCCGTAAGTCAATAGGCTTGCCGCCGCACTCTCAGGCTATGGTAATAGAATGCTGCAGGTCGAACCATCGGCCACTCGGTTCTATTCTCATGGCTCGCGCGAGCACATTCGAGCGTTAAAGCGGTGGTGACACGTTTGGACGCGCTCCGCTGCGCGTCGCGGCTAAACGGGACTGTTATAGGGGCGCGGCCACCGGCCCTGCGTCGTCCAGTTCCAGCCCTAGTTTGGCCAGCGTCTTTTGCGAAGCCTCCACGCTCTTGTGATGAATCCCGTGGATCCCCAGCCCGCAGGCGATCGAGGCGAACATGTCGCGGTCGTCTAGGAAGGCGACTTCTTGCGGCGACACTTGGGCCACGTCGAGCGCCAGGCGGAAGATGTCGGGGTCTGGCTTGCGCAGGTGGACGAAGCACGAGAAGATGAAGAAGTCGACGAACTGGCCCAGCTCGAACTTTTCCACGCGGTGCAGCGTCAGCTCGCGCCCTTCGTTGCTCACCACGGCGATCTTCAGCCGGTGCCGGTGCTTGAGCGCGGTGACCAACTCGATCATGTGCGGCAGCCGCTGCGATTGATCGAACATGAACTGCCGGAACTCGTCGACGCTGAAGTCGCGCGGCTCGTAGAAGATCACGCGCCGCATGTACTCGTCGAGCGTTTGCTTCCCCACTTCGTATGTGTCGAAGTTCAGGTGATGCCGCTCGTCGAGCTGCACCGGGTCGAGCCCAAACCGCTCGGCGGCCCGCCCGCGCGCGTGGCGGTCCCAGCCGTTGGTGAGCAACACGCCGCCGACGTCGAGGAACAGGGTGGTGAGGGGAGATTTGGGCATGAATGCGTTCTCACGGGAAAAGGTTGCCACGGAGTTTTAATGACCAATGACCAAATTCCAATCTCCAATAAACCTTGCGCACGACTTATTGGAGATTGGAATTTGGTGATTGGTCAATTGCCTTCTCCGTGCCTCTGTGTCTCTGTGGTGAATTAAAATACTTATGGCTTCGCAAACGTCGCTTTCCCCGGCGAACCCGCGGCCGCCACCTTCGCCCGCCCATTGGCCGCCAGGTGCTCCAGCAGCAGGTACACCGTCTCCGTTTCGTCGGGGCTGCCGATCGCCGCGGCCAGTTGCTCGGCGGTTTGCGGTTGAGTCCTGAGCGCTGCGGCGGTTTTCTTTTGGATCGCCAGCACGCCGGCGGCTGCTTTCTTGCCTGCTTCGACGCCCGGCTGATGATAGGCGTTCACGCCCACCAGCGAACCGTAGAGCCCGACGGTCCGCTCGAACAGCGCGATCAGAATCCCAATCGTCCGCGGTTCGACGCGCCGCACTGAAACGGTGATCGACTGCCGTTCGTTCTCCCACAGGGCCGAACGGGTGCCCAGCAGGAACCCATGCAGGTAGTCGCCAGGCGTGGCGCCGGGTTCGACCTCCAGGGGCTGGCCTCCCGACTCCAGCACGCGGATGAACGTGACGAAGAAATTGTTCACGCCGTCGCGAAGCTGCTGCACGTAGGCGTGTTGATCGGTCGAACCCTTGTTGCCGTAGACGGCGATCCCCTGGTCGACTCGATCGCCCTTGAGATTCAGCCGCTTGCCGAGCGACTCCATCACGAGCTGCTGCAAGTAGCGGCTCAAGAGCAGCAACCGGTCCTTGTACGGCAGCACCACCATGTCCTTGCTGCCGCGGCCGTCGGTGGCGTGATACCACATCAGGGCCAAAAGCGCGGCTGGGTTCTGCCGGCTGTCGTGCCGCCGGGTCACCACGTCGCACGCCGCGGCGCCGGCGAGCATGGCGTCGATGTCGATCCCTTGCAGCGCGGCGGGGACCAAACCCACGGCGCTGAGTTCGCTCGACCGCCCGCCGACCCAATCCCACATCGGAAACCGGGCGAGCCATTTTTCCTTCACCGCTTGTTGATCGAGGTGCGAGCCGGCCCCCGTGATCGCCACGGCATGCGGCCCGAACTCCAACCCGGCCGCTTTCCAGGCCGCCGCGGCGGCGAGCATGCCGTTGTGCGTCTCCGGCGTGCCGCCGCTTTTGCTGATCACCAGCACCAGCGTCCGGCCGAGCTGGCCGGCGAGGGCGGAGAGCGTGCGGGCGATGCCGTCGGGATCCGTGTTGTCGATGAAGTGCGTCTGCAGTCGGTCTTTGCTTCCCTCCCCTAAAGCGTCATGCACAAACTCCGGCCCCAGCGCCGAGCCGCCGATGCCGATCGACAGCACATGCGAAAACTTCTCGCCCGAGGGGGGCTTGATCGTGCCGGCATGCACCGCCGCGGCGAACTTGCGGATCTCCGCGAGCGTGGTTTCAATCTCGGTGCGAATCTCGGGCGTGGGGGCCAGTTGTGGTGCCCGCAGCCAGTAGTGCCCCACCATCCGGTTCTCGTCCGGGTTGGCGATGGCCCCCTGCTCCAGCGCATCCATCGCCGCAAACGCCGCGTTCATCGCCGGCGCCATGCGGTCGAAGTACGCGTCGTCAAAGCTCATCCGGCTGACGTCAACCGACAAGTCCAGCTCGGGACACGAGCACAGGTACTGTTGAAACCGCTGCCAGGAACCGCTCATCTTGCGCACTCCTTTTTTTCTGAACCACAGAGACACAACAATGAATGACCAATGACCAAGATTCCAAACTCCAATAAGACCAGCGGCATCGCTATTGGTTATTGAAATTTGGTCATTGGTCATTTGTCCCCTCTGTGGTTCACAAATACCTTTGAAAAGCCGTCCCATACCACCTGGCGCTACCCTACCGCTCCTGCCAATCACTCGCAAGGGTGGCCAATCTGCCACGTTACTGCCCGGCCGCCGGGGGCTGGCGCGTGCGGTGCATTTGCTACAATGACGGCTCAGGCGCCCGGGCCGCGATTCATCGCGATTCGGCCCGTTTCATTTTCAGAGCAGCGTTGAGGAATAACGAACATGAGCAGTTGGATTCAGGATTTGTTGGGCAAGGATGGGGACGCACTTCTCGAGCACCGCTGCCAGACCATCGGTCGGGACCAGTTGCACCTGCCGGGGCCCGATTTTGTCGACCGCGTCTTCGGCCCCACCGACCGCAGCCCTCGCGTGCTCAATAGCCTGGCGCGGATGTTTGACACCGGGCGGCTGGGGGGAACGGGGTATCTGTCCATTCTGCCGGTCGATCAGGGGATCGAGCACACGGCCGGATCGTCGTTCGCGCCGAACCCGGAATATTTTGATCCTGAGAAGATCGTCCAACTGGCGATCGAAGGGGGCTGCAACGCGGTCGCCTCCACGGTCGGCGTGCTGGGCATGGTCGCCCGCCGCTACGCCCATCGGATCCCGTTCATGGTGAAGCTCAACCACAACGAGCTGATGACGTATCCCAACAAGTTCGACCAAATCATGTTCGCCAGCGTCCGCCGCTCGGCGGAGATGGGGGCGGTGGCGGTCGGGGCGACGATCTATTTCGGCTCGCCCGAGTCCGATCGGCAGATTGTCGAAGTCGCCAAGGCGTTTGAAGAGGCCCACGACCACGGCCTAGCCACGGTGCTGTGGTGCTATCTGCGCAACAACGCGTTCAAGACCGACAAGCAAGACTTCCACACCGCGGCCGATTTGACCAGCCAGGCCAACCACCTGGGCGTGACGATCCAGGCCGACATCATCAAGCAGAAGCTCCCCGACTGCAACGGCGGCTTCACGACGCTGAAGTTCGCCAAGACGTCGCCGCTGGTGTATGAGAAGCTCTCGTCGCCGAACCCGATCGACCTCTGCCGCTACCAGGTGATCAACTGCTACATGGGCCGCGCGGGCTTGATCAACTCCGGCGGCGCCTCCGAAGGAGCCGCCGACCTGGCCGACGCCGTGCGCACCGCCGTGATCAACAAGCGCGCCGGCGGCATGGGCCTGATCAGCGGCCGCAAAGCGTTCCAACGCCCGATGCCGGAGGGGGTGAACCTGCTCAACAAGATTCAGGACGTGTATTTGGACGCGGGGGTGACGGTGGCGTAGGTTCGCCCGTAGGTCTCGCCTGCCGGGCGTGACCTGTGAGCGGTTCGGCGCTAGCCGCCGGTCATTATTTGCAGTCGACATCCATGTCGGGTGGGTCTGCGACCCACCCTACACCTTTTTTCGCGCCATCTCGAAGCCAAAAACAACAATCTGACTCGCTCATAAGTCGGCCATGAGCATTTCATTCCAAGTCCTCGGATCTCCCGGTAACGACAATGCGCTGCTCGTGCGGATCGACAACGGTCAGGGGGTCGAGACACTGCTATTCGATTGCGGCGAAGGGTGCTTGGCGGAACTGTCGTTTGCTGAAATCCTAGCGATCGACCACCTCTTCTTTTCGCACCTGCACATGGATCATGTGGCGGGTTTTGATGCCTTTTTTCGCGCCACGTTCAACCGTACGAACCGGCCCAACCGCATCTGGGGGCCTCCCGAGACCGGCCGCATTCTGCAGCACCGGTTTCAGGGCGTGCTATGGAACCTGCACGAGGAAATGTCCGGCACATGGCATATCACCGACATCCATGCCGATCGCCTGCAAACCGTGCGGCTGGAGCTGAGCGAAGCATTTGCGGTGCTGCACAACGAAGGTGCCCGTCCCCATGCGCGAACCGCCTACGAAGGGGCGGGGTTCACCATCGAAGCGCTCACGATGGACCACCGCACGCCGACTCTGGCCTATCTGGTGCGCGAGAAGCCGCGGCGCAACGTGGACGTTAGCCGGCTGTCCGCGTTGGGCTTGCGCGGCGGCCCCTGGCTGAAACAATTAAAGGACTCGGCGCCCGATCAAACGACAGTGGTGATCGATGGCGCCACCCACGCGATCGACGATCTGCAGCGGGCTCTGGTGGTGGAAACCCCAGGTGATTCCATTGCTTATCTGACCGATTTCTTGTTGGACGACGTGGCGATGGAGCGTTTGTGTTCCGCCTTCGCCGGCTGCGGCGTGATCGTCTGCGAAGGGCAATACCGCCATGCGGACCTGGAATTAGCGCGCAAGAACTTCCACATGACCACGCAGCTCTCCGCCACCCTTGCCCAACGCCTGCGGGCCAGGGAACTGGTCCTGTTTCATTTGTCAGACCGCTATGACGAGCAGGGCTGGTTGGAAATGTTGCGCGAAGCGCAAGCGATTTTCCCCAACGCGAACTATCCGCCGCATTGGAAATTGTCGGGCGAGGGGTGATTTGGGGGCAAGGTTGTAGGCAACCTGCGTATGCTGTAACGGAGTGGCGTAGGTTAGGCGGGTCGAGGCGTGAATAGGTGGCGGCAAGAAAGTACGTCTCGCCGGCCGGGCGTGACCTGTGAGCGGGTCGGCGCTAGCCGCCGGTCTTAATTCGCGGCTGCATTCGGATTTATGGTGGGTCGCAGGCCCACCTCTTTCTTTTGCGATGAAATAAATAAATGGTGGGTCTGCGACCCACCCTAAGCGCTACTTGCCCGCCATTTTCCCTCCGTCTCCTTCTCCTCTCGGTGTCTCCGTGCCTCTGTGGTTAAAAAAACTTTTAGTGAAATGCGGCTCCGGAGGGTGGCCAATTCTGACTCTTGAAGTTTCGTCGCGACTTTGTATACATACGATCATCATTCAGTTCGAGTTTCAGCCCAAGATGATCGCGAGGGTTTATGCCATGTCAACGCACGAGAATTCACGTCTCAGTTCCGGTTTGCTGCTGCTGACCACCGTGATTGCCGCGGAACTGATCAAGCTCGATCAGTTGGAGGGGGCGTACATGGGGCGGGCGATTGGGGCGGACGAGAAAGCGATGCGACTGGTGCTGAAGATCATGGAAATGCGGTTGCGCACCGTGAAGCAGTGGTATCAGGCGATGGCGAAAGTGGATCCAGACAGCCGCGCCGAAGCGGAGGCGTTGCTGGCGCATAAAATGGCCGAGGCAAAAGCCGCTCGTGATGCCGCACTGCCGGCTGCCGCGGCAGCGAGTGTCATGGATGGCGAGCCGGCCCTTGCCTTGGGTTCCATGGGAAGCCCACCACGACGGGGCCAAGACTCGTCTGCCCCTGTTTCGGGCAACGTGGCACACGCGCCCGATCCCACCCGGGCGGTCCGCTCGCACTTGCCAGTCCAGTCCACCAACAAAAATCCCGGTCAAAACCTTGAGCCAGCAACGCGATCCCACTCCCCTGCTCCGCCGCCCGCGCGAGCCGGCTCGGGCCCGTCTGCCGCAAGCGGCGCACACCCGTCAGAAAAAGCTGGTGTAGAGCAACACGCCGGGCACGCGGTCCTCAGCCGGCCGCCGCCGAGGGCCTGATGGTAGGTTCCGTCTGCCGGACGGTACCCGTAGCGCGTGAGCGGTTCGGCGCTAGCCGCCGGTTCCAGGGAAAAGGTCGCGTCACGAAGACCGGTGGCTAGCGCCAGACCGCTCACTCAACGATCGACCGTCATGGTCTGGCGCGTCAACTTTGCCGCGGCGGGTTGATCGATCAGCCAGCGCAATCTCCCGGGCGCCGGCCGCACCACCTGACACGGAAACACATCCGGTTGGTACGGGCCCTCTAGCACGTTGTGCAGCACGTCGGCCTTGCTGGCGCCGCTGACGAGAAACAGCACGTCGCGCGCGGCGCACAGCACCGGCGGGGTCAGCGTGATGCGGAAGGTGTTGAATTTTTCCACCCAGGGGGCGACGACCCAGCGCTGCTGCTCGTGAACGGCGGCGGTGCCGGGGAAGAGTGACGCGGTGTGGCCGTCGGGGCCCATGCCCAGCAAAATCAGATCGAATTGGGGAAATTGTTGCGCTGTTGTGGATGCATTTGGCGGGGCGACGCTTTTACCCTCCCCGGGCCCCTCCCTTAAAGGGAGGGAAGTTTTGAAGTCGGCGGCCAGGATGCGCTCATACACCGTTGCCGCATCGGCTGGTTGCGCCGCGTCAGTCGGCATCGGGAAAACGTGCGCCGGCGGAATCGGCACATGCTCCAGCAGCGTCTCGCGCGCCATGCGGAAATTGCTCTGCGGGTCGTCGTGAGGCACGTAGCGCTCGTCGCCGAAGTAGATATGCACGTCCGACCAGGGGACGCCTGCGCCGCCTTCTGACTTGCCCGCGGCCAAGGTGCGGCGGGCCAACTCGCGATACAAACCCTCGGGGGTCGACCCGCCGGCCAGCGCCACGGTGAATCGCCCGCGGGCGGCGACCGCCGCGTGGGCCAGCTCGGCAAACCAGTCGGCCGCCGTCGCGGCCAACTCGGTCGGGTCGCGGACCACGAACACGGGCAGGGGCGAGGATGGATCGCTCATATTTTTGTTCCGAGTTGGGCAGGGCGCCAAGTTCAGCAGAAGGTACAGAACGTGTTGAGCGATTGAGTGGCGCGAGCACTGGCAAAGCCAGTGGCACACGGACAAAGGCGAAAACCAGGGGATACTTTGCCGGTGCTGCGAGTCTTGGGATAACGGCCAAGCCTACCAAATCGGCCGATTCGAGCAAGCGGCGGCTGAATCGGGTATAAACGCCAACGCCACAATCACCCTGCCGCGGAAACTCGGGACAACCTAGAATTGCAGGCCGGAACTGTTTTAAGCTCGTTTGTTCACCGCGGAGGCACGGAGGCACGGAGAATATTTTTAATGTCTAATGTCTAAATCCCAATGTCCAAAAAACGTACCGCAGCCTTCTTTGGACATTGGGATTTTGACATTGGGATTTTCTTCTCCGTGTCTCCGCGCCCTCCGTGGTAAAAATAAAAGTCGCAACGCCCCAGCTAAGCCAGACCAGCAGAACAACCCCCATGACCCAAGTCAACGACACCCCCCTCTCCCCGGGCAAGCGCCGCATCGTCATTCTCGGCGGCGGATTCGGCGGGGTGTACACGGCCAAGTATCTGGGGCACTTGCTCAAGCACCGCACCGACATCGAAGTTTGCCTCGTCAATCGCGACAACTACCTTGTCTTCCAGCCGATGCTGGCTGAGGTCGTGTCGGGCAACATCGGCATTCTGGATACCGTCAGCCCCATCAGCCGGATCGCTCCCCGCACGCGGCTCTATGTTCGCACGGTCGAGCGGGTGGACTTGCAGGCGAAGCAGGTGGTGCTGGCCCCGGGCATTGGCTCGTGTCCCACGATTTTGAAATACGATCAGTTGGTGATCGCGTGGGGAAACGTGACCGATTTTCGCGACTCGCCCGGGTTGCACGCCCACGCGCTGCCGTTTAAAAACCTCACGGACGCGCTGCGACTGAAGGATCGCGTGATCCGGGTGCTGGGCGAGGCGGCGCTCGAGCCCGACGCCGACGTGCGGCGGTCGCTGCTGACGTTTGTCGTCGGTGGCGGCGGCTTTTCGGGCGTCGAGGTGTGCGCGGAAATGAACGAGTTCATCCGCGAGACGGCCAAGAAAAATTTTGGCCTCGACCCGGCGGAGATCCGTGTGGTGCTGGTCCATTCGCACGACAGGATTCTCAATCGCGAGATGCCCGAGAGCCTGGCACTGTACGCGCAAAACCTGATGCGGAAGCGGGGCGTGGAGTTCCTGCTCAACGAGCGGATCGTGTCCGCCACGCCCGAGTTCGCGGAGCTGGGAGACGGGACGCGGCTACGGACCAAGACGCTCATCTCCAGCGTGCCGGCGTCGCCCCATCCGCTGGTCGCCACGCTCAATCTCCCCTGCGAGCACGGCCGGATCACCACTGACGCCACGATGCGCGTGCCAGGGCACGACAACGTATGGTCGCTGGGGGATTGCGCCGCCGTGCCGATGGCCAAAGGGGGCGGATCGTGCCCACCGACGGCGCAGTTCGCCGTCCGCCAGGCGAAGACGTGCGCGGAGAACGTGGTGGCGGCGATGGGCGGCAGGCCGCTTAAGAATTTCGTATTCACCGAATTGGGCAAGCTGGCCGCGCTCGGCGGCCGGCGGGCCGTGGCGCAACTGTTCGGCAAGATCAACCTGCACGGGTTTCTGGCCTACGTCTTCTGGCGGGCCGTGTACTGGGCGAAGCTCCCCGGCCTGGATCGCAAGATCCGCGTGGCCGGTTCGTGGCTGTTGGAGATGCTGTTGCCGCCCGACGTAGTGCAGACCGGCGTCGATCGCCCTAGCGGCCTGTTGGAGCAGTATTACGAGCCGGGCGAATTCGTATTTCGCCAGGGAGAGTTTGGCGACCGGTGCTATGTGATCGCCTCCGGCAAAGCGGAGGTGCTGTTTCACGAGCCCGGCACGGCCGACTTGTCGGTGGCAATGCTGGGCGAAGGAGACTGCTTCGGCGCGACGGAACTGATGCAGGCGACCGCCTACCCCGCCAGCGTGCGCTGCGCCGAAGCGATGCGGCTGCTGGTGGTGCAAAAGAAGGAGTTCCTGCCGCTGTGCGAAGCGATGCCCGGGTTGCAAGAACGGTTTAGCGCAGTGAACGCGAAGCTGGCGTCCGTGGGCAAAGGGCCGATCCAGCCGGTGGAAGTGGTCGCGGCACCACCAAATCTGAAATCTGAAATCTGAAATCCATCACTCCTCCGCCACCGTCACCGACACCATCTTGTCCCCGGCGGCAATCAGGTTGACGACATCCTGTCCCTCCAGCACGCGGCCGAACACCGAGTGCTTGCCATCGAGCCAGGGGGTGGCCACGTGCGTGACGAAGAATTGCGAGCCATTGGTGTTCGGGCCGGAGTTGGCCATGGAGAGTACGCCCGGCCCGTCGTGCTTGAGATCGTTGTGGAACTCGTCGGCCAATTTCCAACCGGGCCCGCCGGTGCCGGTGCCGTTGGGGCAGCCGGTCTGGATCATGAAGTTGGGAATCACGCGATGAAACTTCAGGCCGTTGTAAAAACCTTGCTTGGCCAGCTTTTCAAAGTTGGCCACAGTCTTGGGCACCTGCTCTTCGTGCAGCAGAATGCGGATGTTCCCCCGATTGGTCTCGATGGTTGCCACCTTCATTGTCAGACGCCTTGCTAAATAAGAATGAAATGAAAATAAAACAGTGAAGCCGCGCTCGACGAGTCCTGCGGCCCTGCGACGTGTACGCGATCCGGTGATCGCGCACTCGGGCCGGGAAGGCAGGCGTAGGATGCAGGGTATTCTATCTTGGCGGCGGAGGGGACGAAAAGGCGACGCGCCGCCGGCTCTTTTTTTCTGGCGCGGGGCGTGCCACGGCGCGGCGGGCGGAATCGCTCGCAAGGAGGGGGTTATCAACCCGTGCGACTATATTGCTGGCGTCGCCAACAATTTCTTGTGTCGCCGCACTTGTGCCGCTACGTCTTGCGAGGGGGGCGCTACGTTGCAGCACGATCGCCGTTAATCACTGCGAGTCGCAACTTTCCAAAACAATCTAATATTTTCCGCGAATCTGCGGAGCGACGCGCTGCGCGTACCAGCGGCGCAGCTCGGCATGCACCGTGGCGGACAGCGGCGGTAAATCGCTGGCCGTGGCGTTCGCCCGCGCTTGTTCCGGCCGTTTCGAGCCGGGGATTACGGTGGTCACCGCCGGATGGTCGAGGCACCACCGCAGCGCGAATTGCGGCATGGTTATGCCCTGCGGCACATGCGGCCGCAACTCGTCCACTAGCGCCACGCCGGCGGCCAGCGGCAGGCCCGACATTGTTTCGCCCACGTTGAAATGCTCGCCGTCGCGATTGAAGTTGCGATGATCCACGGGCGAGAACTCCGTCTGCGCGGTCCATTGCCCGCTGAGCAATCCGCTGGAGAGCGGCAGCCGCACGATAATCGCCACCTTGCGCCGCCGCGCTTCGTCGAGCAGCCCTTCGAGCGGTTTCTGTCGAAAGATGTTGAAGATGATTTGCAGCGACGAGAGGCCCGGCACTTGCAGGCATTGGTATGCCTCATCGACCGATTCCACGCTGGCGCCGAACGCGGCGAGCTTTCCCTGGCGGACCAAATCGGCCAGCGACTCGAACACACCCGCCCGGAGCATCGCCTCGACCGGCAGGCAATGGGTTTGCGTCAGGTCGATGCGCTCGATGTTCATGCGCCGCAGCGAGTCTTCAGTGTGCTGGAAAATCGTCTCGCGCGTGAAGTTGTCCGGCCAACCCGGATCGCTCCGCCGGCCGAGTTTGGTGGCGAGAAAGAAGGCATCGCACTGGCTTCCGCCCTTCGTTGATGGCTGTTTCAGAAAACGGCCGATCAGCTCTTCGCTGCGCCCGGAGCCGTAGATGTCGGCCGTGTCGAGGAAGGTGACGCCCGCCTCCGCCGCTGCGGCCAAAGTGGCCAAGGCCTGCTCGTCGGTGATCTCCCCCCATTGTGAGCCACCGAGTTGCCAGGTGCCCAGGCCGATCTCTGAAACTAGCTGCCCGGTGGCGGGAAAGGGACGCAGATGCATGATGGAGATCCTTCAAGACGAGAAGCGGAGGCAGGGAGAAAGCTTAATGCCCAATGACCAAATTTCAATGACCAATAGTGATGCTGCCGCCCTTATTGGAGATTGGAATTTGGTCATTGGTCATTAAGTGGCGAATGTGTCGCCGTGGTGAATGGGACCAAATAAGTTCGACTGGCTCAATTCGCGGCCTTGCCTTATCGCCCATCCGCGCATCAAAATAAGGCCCGCGCTCAGCACTACTCTCACCTCGCCCCCTACTCCACCGCAAGGACTGCCAGATGGCGACCGCCAAGATCGATGTTGTCGGCCCGGAAGAGATTCCGCTGATCGCCAACTTGTACAACCAGGTGTATCGCCCGTCGCGCGACGTGGAGTTCTTCCGCCGCCGTTTCTTGGGACGCTACAACGTGCTGACCATGGTGGCCAGCCTCGACGACCGGCCGGTGGGCTTTTATGCCGGCTTCGAGCTAAAGCCGAGCGTGTTTTTCTCCTGGCTTTATGGAGTCTTACCCGACTACCGCCGCAACGGCATCGCCAGCCAGGTGATGGACGCGGTGCAGGCCTGGATCGGCCAGCATGGGTATGAGTCGATCCGCTTCGAGTGCCACAACCAGCACCGCCCGATGCTGCACCTGGCCATCTCGCAAGGCTACGACGTAGTGGGCATCCGCTGGGATCCCGACCGGGCAAACAACCTGGTGATTTTTGAGAAGGTGCTTTGAGTCGAGATGCGGCCGAGGACAGCAAGGAGCATGAAAAAAGGGCACAGTCCTAGCAGGACTGCACCCTGATATAAAACATGCCGCTGCTGGATCGAATCGCCACGAGTCTATTCAACGACGCTGGCAACGCGGTCGCCAGTTCAGCTGGCCTTCTTGGCGAGGTGCTTCTGGTGGTGCTTGTGGGTACGGGTCTTGTGGGCCTTGTGGGGACGAGCCGCATCGGCCACGCCGCTGAAGCTCAGAGTACACACCACGGCCAATAGAATCGCGATCACAGTCTTCATACACATCTCCTTACATGAATAAAGGGAGGGAAATTGGGGTGTTGCTTGGCGCGAGTTGAAGCAGTCCAAAACAGCTCGGCAGGCTTCGGTCGCATGCAAACGACGTACAGTGAGGCAGGAATTCCGCGACTTGCGCCCCGACGTCCCCCAGAGTGCGGCCATGGTCAACGCGACTTGGCGACGCTCCGTCCGCCACAGTCATCCATTTTGTGGCTTGACGCGTCCGCGGAATAGCGGGTGAGTATAGGAGACGCTGGCAGCAGCCGGAAGCCCTGAATTGCTGTTTTCCTCGGATATTCCGCGAATTTCACCGCGACTTGAAATTGGGTAAGCTGAAAGTGAAGTTGCTCAAACGACGCGACTTGGGCTGTTATGCGCCGCGTGGATGGTTGTCGAGAGCGAACGGCTTCACAACAATGTGGTCTATATGTGTCGGCGACGGGGCAACGTGGGCATAGCGCGTGAGCGGATTGGCGCTAGCCACCGGTGCCAGGCCCCGCCCCGCACGGTTCCCCGCAACACAGCAGTTGATTGCCGTTTTATCAAAGTTCGTTTGGATCCAAGCTCGATTGGCAGGAGAAACCATAGATGTATTCGCTCTCGGGACGTGTGGCGTTGGTGACGGGCAGCAGCAAAGGCTTGGGCAAGGCGATTGCCAAAGTCCTCGGCGAGGCCGGCGCGAAGGTGGCGATCAACTATCAGCACGACGCCGCAGCGGCGGAGAAGACCCTGGCCGAACTGAAGGCCGCCGGCTGCGACGCGGCGCTGTTCAAAGCCAATGTGATCGACCAGGCCGAAGTGCAGCGGCTGTGCCAGGAAGTGGCCCAACAACTCGGCCCGATCGAGATCCTGGTTCCCAACGCCACGCCCGATCAGCCGCAGAAGCCAATCGAACAGTACGATTGGGACTTCTACCAATCGATGCTCGACTTCTTCATCAAGAGCCCGTACCTGCTCACGCGCGCCACGCTGCCGCACATGAAACAGCAGCGCTGGGGCCGGATCATCAACATCACCAGCGAAGTTTTTCACCGCAGCGTGGGCGGCTTCAGCGCCTACGTCGCCGCCAAGGGAGGACAGATCGGCTGGTCGCGCAGCATGGCGACCGAACTGGCGCCCTTTGGCATCACCGTTAACACAGTGGCCCCGGGTTGGATCCCGGTCGAGCGGCACGAGAAAGACCCGCAAGAAGTGAAGGACTCGTACCTCTCCGTGATCCCCGCCCGCCGCTGGGGCGTGCCGAACGATGTGGGCTACGCCGTAACGTACTACGCCAGCAACGAGGCGTCGTTCGTAACCGGGCAGACGCTATGCGTCAACGGCGGGATTACACCGTGGTGACGATCATTCCTTCTAGCTGCCGGGAGAGGTCGGGAGTGCCATATATTCAATAGGATTTTCTGTGTTCACTTCAACCCCCGATCCCTTGGATGAGTTGCAACATGAACGCACAAAAAGTAATTGCGTTGGCGTTGCTCGGTCTTCTGTTGGGGGCGTTCATTGTAGGAGCGACTTTGGTAATCCGGGCGCGGTGGTTGACCGGTGGTACGGAAGGAGAGTATGCCCGATTTATCGAGAGGGGCAGAATCTTGGCTGAGGTACAAGGCAATTTTAAATCAGCGATCGCAGCATTTGATAGCGCGATTGAAGTCAACTCACAACGCGCCCAAGCGTACTACCTTCGCGGCCGTGCGCACAGCCAGTTGGGCGACTACAAGGAGGCACTTGCCGACTGCGGTGAGGCCATTCGCTTGGCCCCGAAAGACCCTGAGGCATACGAGATGCGAGCTCTTGTTTACGAGCGAAAGGGCGATTTAGAAAACGCGATCGGTGACTACGACGCAGCAATCCGAATAGCGCGTTGGCCGACCTTATACTACTTCCGTGGCTCAGCGCATGGCAAAAAGGGTGATCTAGACAAAGCAATTGCCGACTATACTGAAGCGATTCGGATCGACTCTACCTACGCTGCGGCATACCTTAGGCGTGCGATTATTCACCAAGATAAGGGAGAATTAGATGCGGCGATTGCCGACTATTCCACGGCAATTCAAATCGATCGGAATTATGCCACTGCCTATCGCCTACGTGCGTTGGTGTACGAAAAAAAAGGTGAGCTTGACAAAGTTTTGTCCGATTACACGCAGGCCATTCGCATCGATCCCAATGATCCTAAAGTCTATCGACTTCGCGGAATCGCTTATCAGAGATACGGTGAGAACGTAAAGGCAGACAATGACTTTGCTTATGCTAAACACCTAGAGATGTCGCGACAGGCTCCAAAATGACGTCATTAAACAGGCCGAACCTGGATAACGAGTTGACGGGCGACAGGTTCCAACCCCTTGCCGCCGAAACGGAACCTAAGTAAGGATCTGCCGGACGAAATGAGTGAAATCACTTGTCGGCTGGCTACGGCGCCCTGCTAGGCCACCACAAAGCGGCGCTTGACGCAGGGGCCAGTCCCTTGCTTCGCTGCGCGAAATGGGACAGTCTCCGGCTTACGTTACGCCGTGGGCGTCATCCCCATCGCGGGGCCGCTCTTGCGAGTCGGCTCGCTCGTGGCGCCGTCCGTCGTCGACGGTGTGCCGGTTGGCGACGAATAGCTGCGCGTGCTGCCCGGGTGATACTCGGTGTCTCCGCCGGCGGGAGCGCCAGCCGGTTGTTGTCCAGGGTACTGATACGGCGCGACCCCCGGCGGGTTATAGCCGCTGACGCCCGGTTGCCACGGCGGATTAGCCTGCGAGTTGCTGGTTGCACCCGGCAGATAGCGATCGTTGGGGCGAGCTGCGGCGCCGACAGGTGCGGCTGGCGCGCCCATGTCGTACCGCGGCACATTGCTCACCGCGGCATTACGGCTATCGGCGGTATTCACTGGGCCGGCGGCGTTACGCGCGGCGTACGGGTCCTGCCCTGCGCCGGTCACATTGCCGTAGCGATCGGTGCCGGGGGACGGAATGCCGCGTTGAATGACCGGCAAGCCAGAGGCGGCGGTTTGATCCGCGGAGACAGGGGCCGCGCCATAACGGGTGTCAGCCGGCGCGGCTCCGAGCGAGTCGCTCCCCGCCGTGCCGGTGGCATAGCGGTCGCGAGCGGCCGCGTTGTAGTCTGTGGCGGCAGGGCGGGCCGCCGTGTCGGTGTAAGTGCTGCTGTACTGACCCGTCTGCGGAGCGACCGCGCCAGGACGCGCGGCGCCGGCCGGGGCTCCGTACGGAGCGCCAGTGGTGCCGGGCGTGGCGGCGAGTCCGGTGTAGCTTCCACCGGCGGCAGTGTTCGGGTACTGCGTGCTCGGGGCGACTCCGCCGGGGCTCGACGTGCGCGGATACGAAACGGCCGGCGCGCCGGCCATCGAAGCAGCCGGACTGCCGTTGGGAGAACTGTATGCGGGCGTGCCGTAGCTGGTTGTTCCGTAGCTGGGCGCGCCGTAAGGAGGCGTATTGTAATTGGGTGTTGTCGCGCCGTAGCCGGCGGCCGCGGCGGGAGTGCCCGTGCCGCCGAGCGAGGCGGTTTGCGGCGCCGCGCCGTACGGCACGGCCTGCGCCGCGCCGGCAGACGGATAACTGGTGGTCGGATACGGCGCCGTCGGATAGCTGCCGGCGGCCGTGTAGTTGCCGCGACCGATGCTGGACCCCGCGGCGGAACCGGCGGGCACGCCGTACGGGTTGCCAGTGCTGGCCACCGCCGAAGCGGTGGTCGGATACGGCGACGCATTGCCCGGCTGCACGAGCGTGGACGGCGGCACGGGCTGGTATGTCGGCGCGGAGGCGACCGGGTTGGCCGGGCCGTTGGGATTCTTCGAGCTGTGCCACCAGTCCCAGCGGAAGCCACTTTGACAGCCAGCGAGTCCGGCGCACAGAGTTGTGGCCAGGATGCATCGCGCGAGATTGGTTCGCATAGCGAGGTCGTCCTTGTGACAGTCGAGTCGAGAAGAGTCGACCAGCGGCCGCGGGGGCGTTGCAAACGCGCCGCGCCAGCGATGATCCTCTTCCCTGAGGATGAAATGAATCTCGAACGAATGGTCGCGATGAAGCTGAGACGTGATCGCGGGGCTATCACCGCAGGTGCCTGACGGTAAAAGCCCTCGCATCCTTTTATTCGGCACAGCCCTAACGCGAGCCTCAACCAAACCGGCAATTCTTGCCCTCTCCGCACAACAGGACGCCGCGAAGCGCCGCGCGGGTTGGGATTATAGAACCGCCGCAGGAGGGGTCAACGGCAGAATGCACAATTGAGCGAAGAACGACAGCTTGCAGCAGTGCTAGCTGGGACGCTTGAGTCTTGAGACTTGAGGCAGAGAGGACGGAGGGCGCAGTCCCAACCTCACTTCCCCTCCGCCTGCTGCATGAGCACCACCTTCGTGTTGCCGACCATATAGTACACCTGCACTGGCACCAGGCCGACTTTGGTGATCGCTTCGGCCCGCGGCGGCAGGTCCACCAGCAGCTTGCCCATGTTGTCCAGCGCCACCAGGCGCTGTTTCCCCAGCTCAAGCTGCTGCTTCATGGGCTCGCTAGGCTTCTGCACGGCTGTGAGCCGGGCGACGATCGCGCTGGTCGAATTATGATCTGCCTTCAGTTGCTTCATCATCCGCTCCATGCGCGACATATTGTAAATCTGAGGCTTGGCATTGGGCGCCGTCAGGAACAGCGCTTCGCTGTTGAGCGTCAGCGTCCACGGCGTCATCGCGTTGGCCCGCCGCAGCGTCGATTGGATCGATGCGATCAGCGGCAACTGCTCCTTCTCTTGAAACACGATGTCCGTGGTTCCTTTGACTGCGTCAAACGTCGTCTCCTTGATCTTGTGCGGCGGATACAGCTTGTCGTCCACCACCAGGCTCAGCTTGACCAGCGCGGTCCGCGGCGGCCACGGCAGCTCGGCGCGGGTTTTGCCCGACGCTTTGGCGAAGCCCAGATCCAGCCCTTCAAAGCTCGCCGGCTCGCGCAGCGCAATGTTGCGCTGCTGCTCGCCGACGCCCACATGCAGCACGCAGTTGCGCAGGCAGTTGGCGTTGAGATGCTTGACCGCCGCGTCGGTCCAGCGGAACTTCAATTCATTGCCGATCAGGGCGAACTCCGCCACCCGTTCCCCTTGCGCTTCGCCGGATGCTTGCATCTCGATCGGCCAGCGCTGCGTCTCGGCGCCGTCGGCCGGTTCGACCAGGTGGAATGTGTTGCCATCGTCGTCGGCCGAC
>JAIOQB010000355.1 GCA_021413585.1 Planctomycetia bacterium | reverse complement strand
TTCGATCAGCTTGGCGATCTTGGGCACCGCCTTGTCCACCGTGTCGGTGTCGGGCACAACCCACAGGTAGACCGTCCACTTTTTCGTGTCGATTTTGGTTTTTCCTTCCGCGGTGGTCACCTTGGCATCGTCTTGAACGCTGAGCGTGGCCACGGCCGCGTCGTTGCTCTTGATGGTAACCGACTGCTCCGCGGCAAACGCCGAACTAGCCCCTAACAGCACAACGGCGATAAGAACACGCGCGATCATGGGGTCTGCTCCTGATTGTTGGAGTCGCGAGTTATCGAAATGTTTTCAAGCCGATCTTCCTGGAACGAATCCAGGCGCCGAACGCCGTCAATTATAGATGCGCTCGCTCCACGTAACCAGGATGTTTCTTCCCAGGCGACCGGTAGAAGCCACAGGTAGCCAAAAGCTGAAAGCCGACAGCCGATAGCCGACAGCCAAAAGAAACGCTTCCCGCCGCCGCGCCAACCTGCAAAAATGACCCTGCCCCCTTGAAGGCAGGCAGCCCATGACCGAACCACCGCCCCCACCCCAGCGCCGCCGGTTTCAATTCAGCCTGCGAACGTTGCTGATCGTTACAGCGCTCGTCGCCGCGGCGTTTGGCTGGTGGTCGTACAAGGCACAGCAGCAGCGGGTTGCGGTGGCGGCCATCCAGAAGGCTGGCGGCGTCGTCTGGTACGACCCTACGATCCCTTGGGCACGATCGCTCCGGGACGCGCCCCAATGGCCGAAGTGGTTGCTGGCATCCGTCGTGGTGGACTATTTTGCCAACGTGGACCAGATTGCTCTAAACAACTGCCAGATTTCTGACGCCGACCTAAAACAGATCGAGAACCTGACCTCGCTGCGCGGTCTCAATCTCCGCAAAAAGCCTATCACCGACGCCGGACTTAAGCATATCGAGAACCTGCACGAATTGCTTTTTCTCTACCTCAACGACACGAAAATCACCGACGCCGGCCTTGAGCATCTCAAGCATCTGGATTCTTTGTTTGAGATCGACCTCACCAACACTCAAGTCACTGACGAGGGCGTGGCACGGCTGAAACGAGCACTGCCAGGTTGCCGGATTCGACGCTGAACACTTGCCGCCGGCTTAGGTATCGCTTCGCCAATCTGTCCGCTATACAATCACTCTATCTTCACCAACGCCAGCGTAGTGGCACCACAAGGTTTTCACCGAATAGCGAAGTAGATCGCTGACCACCATGACCGAACCACCCCCCACACCCAACTGCCGCTGGTATCAATTCCGCTTGCGGACGCTGCTGATCGTCACGGCGATCATTTCAGACGGGCTGGGCTTGTGGTCATACTACGACTCGCGCTATGTCCAGCCGCAGCGAGAGGCGGTGGAAGCACTACGACAAAATGGCGGCAGGGTAGAGTACAGTTCGGCGTCTAATGACGACTTCTTTTCAGCCGCGTTTGAACGACAGGTGCGATGGCCGACGTGGCTGGTAGATGCGATGGGGCTGGATTATTTCGACCATGTCGTGGACGTCAATTTCATTGGTGTAGCTTTAACGGACGCCGGCCTCGAGCCTCTCAAGTCCCTCGCTACGCTGGAATATCTGGATCTGAGTACGTCGCGGATCACCGACGCGGGACTGGAACGACTCAAAAGCCTCACCAAGCTGAAAAGCCTCGTACTTCATCACACCCAAATTTCTGACGTCGGCTTGGAATCCATCCAAAGTCTGCCCGCCCTGCAATTCCTCGACCTGACCAATACTCAGGTCACCGATGATGGCATGGAACGCCTCAAGAAGCTGCCCCGACTGGAAAGTCTCAAGTTGACCAACACCCATGTCACCGACGACGGCCTGGAGCAACTTCAAGGTCTGCCCGCGATCAAATCGCTCGACCTCATCGGTACTGAAATCACCGACGCGGGTCTGAAACATCTTAAGCCCACCCTGGAAAAGTTAGAACTAAACTACCTAAAGATCACGGACGACGGCGTGGAGCATCTTAAGAAGCTGCGCAGCCTGCAATACCTCGATCTCAGTTACACTGGCATTTCCGACCCTGGTCTGGAACACCTCAAGAACCTAACGGCTCTGCAACAACTCGATCTGAGCGGCACCAAAATCACCGACGCGGGCCTGAAGCAGCTTAAGAACTTGACCGCCCTGAAACACCTCAGCCTCTCGTCAACCCAAGTCACTGACGCCAGCCTGCCTCACATTCAGAAGCTTCCGTCCCTGAAAGTTCTCTTTCTCGTGGGCACACAAGTCACCGACGCTGGCGTCGATCGACTGAAACAGTCGCTGCCGAATTGCAAGATCTCTCACTGACTGCGGGCCCCACTGACCATGGTGCATCTCGAACAAAGCCCCGTAAACGGGGCTGAAACGACGAACTTTTTGTTGTTCGGAAACCCGGCGTAAACGCCGGGCCTAATATCCGTTACGGACCGCGACGGTTTTGATCTAACGATTGGAACCGTACTCTTCACAGAGCGCTACCGAGGTAGCGCCCGATATGTTTCGCGATACGGCTTTTTTGCTTCGTACAGTGCCAACCGTTCTCTATATCGGTGCTCCTGTTGAGGAGTCGTCGCACTGGAGACAAGTTGGCATTGCACTCGCATGGCCTCCGCGAAGTTGCCCGCCTCGGCATAGGCAGCGGCGAGCGTACACGTAAAACTTGAAAAACCTGACGACAGTTGGACGCTGGTCAGGGCTAGTGCCACGGCCTTCTGTCCATCGCGGAAAGCTGGATCGGGGGAAGTGGCATAGAGCCAGGCCAGATTGTTGTAGGCCATCGCGTGCGTGGGCTGGGCTTCGATTGCCGCTACATACACCTGGATGGCCTCAGTCCAGCGGCGAAGTCGAGTCAGGACCAAGCCCAAGTCGACGCGCGCAGCATACATTGAGGGATCCAGTTCCGTTGCCTTCTGTAAATCGCTCAGAGCCGAATCGTTCTGGTCGAGCTGCAAATAGGATGTGCCACGATTGTAATAAGCGACTGCGAAGTTCGGCTCACGCTGGATTGCGGCCTTAAAATCATCCAGCGTTGACCCACGATTCACCGCACACTGCTGAAGCGCGGCATTCAAATCGGAAACCGCACATTGTTGAAAGGGCTCAAACCCCAGCTTTCGGAGCGCGGTTTCGGTGACTTCAGACAGTGGGCCTAGCGGTTGTGCCTCGAATCCAATGACCCAATCTTCCTCCTTCGTCTGTTCGTTGATCGTGGTCCCGTATTTGTTCATAATGATCTTCACGCTCTTGGGCGCCCGTGACGACACCATCAGGCCGTTGTAAAGGCGCATGGGTCCCTCGACTTCCTCAGGAAACGTCATAATCCAGCGGATTGGTCCCCCATCGAGCCGATCGCTGGCATTCGCCATCAACGCATTGAGCTGCGACGACGCGGCGACCAGGCAAAATCCCTCAGCCAGATTGACCAGAAAATCGCGGCGGCTAATCGTGACCATGGTGAACCTGATACGAACGTATGCTTCAAATCGCCGCAATCGGACGGCCGTACACAAGCCGCTTCGCTCAATCCAATAATCTAACAAGATGGCAAAGCCCGTAAAAGGTTCGGTCTGCCACGGTCAAGAATGATGTCCCATGACCGATCCATCACCCAAACCCAAACGCCGCTGGTTTCAATTCCGCCTGCGAACGCTGTTGATCGTTACGGCAATCGTTGCCATGGCGCTCGGCTGGTGGTCGTACAAGGCACGGCAGCAGCGGGAGGCGGTCGCGGCACTCAATAAAATTGGGGGCGAAGTCTTTTACGAAGGCCGCTTGCCCTGGACGAGCGGGATGAACGACCCGCCGACATATCCGCATTGGTTGTTGGATCACGTGGGCGTGGACTATTTTTGCAATGTGTACTGCGTCAGACTCGACCACTCGAACGCCACCGACGCAGACCTGGTGTACCTCGGGAACCTAACCAATTTGCAAGGGCTCGACCTGGGGGGCACGCAGGTAACCGATGCTGGTTTGAAACACCTTCAGCATCTGACCAGTCTAGAGTTGATGTACCTAAACAAAACACGCGTGTCCGACGCCGGGCTACCGTACCTTCAGAGGATCGCCGGCTTAAGTTGTTTGATGCTTGATGACACTAAAGTGGCCGACGCCGGACTGAAACACCTGACAGGGATGACCAGGATGCGGACTCTCAATCTGTCCAACATCGAGGTCACCGATGCCGGGCTGAAACATCTCAGCACCATGACGGGACTCAAGCAGCTATACCTCAAGGATACTAAGGTCACGGACGCTGGGCTGGACAACCTCAAAGGTCTTGCCAATTTGCAAGAACTCTATCTCTACGATACGCGAGTCACCAACGCCGCGGTAGCCAGACTGCGAAAGACACTCCCCAATTGCAAAATATATCATTGACCGTCATGACCGATCCAACTCCAAAACCCAACCGCCGCTGGTTTCAATTCAGCCTGTTGGCGTTCGTGCTCGTGACGGGTATTTGCGGCGCTTGGGTCGAGAATCATGCGCGGCGGGAACGAGCGGCGATTGCGTATATCGAAAAGCTTGGCGGGTACGTCACCTATGACCGGACAGCGCAAAGCTGGTGGCGACTATTCTTTCGATTTCCCGACCCGGTGAAGCAAGTCTCCTTCACCGGCGAGGGACGTTTCGGGCTGACACGGCAGCCGATTGATCTATCACCGCTGGCTGACTTGAGGAGCATGTCTGAACTAATCCTCTTCCATACGGATGCAACCGACTTGTCGCCCTTGGCCCGGTTGGAGAACCTGGAACGACTCACGCTCGACAACACGTGGGTGATCGATTTGTCGCCGTTAGCCGGGTTGAAGAACCTGCGGGAGATCAGCCTCTTTGACGAGCGGGTCAGCGACCTGTCGCCTTTGGTTGGACTGAAGAATCTGAATTATCTCTTCATTGGAAGATGCCCGGTGAGTGATGAACAGGCGGAGCGACTCCATAAGGCACTCCCCAATTGCAAGATTATCCGCTGAGTCATACTTCATCCCGCACTTCCCGGAACTTTCCCATGAAAACACACCTCGCGATCGGATTGGTCTGCGCGTTCCTGCTGATGGCGGGTAAAGCTCATGCCGAGCAGCCCGCAACGAAGTCGTTCGCTTACAAGAAGACCCCGCAGGCCAAGCTGGAATTGGTCGTGCATTACCCGCCGGGTTGGAAAGCGGCGGACAAGCGGCCGGCGATTGTGTTCTTCTTCGGCGGCGGCTGGACCAACGGCACGATCAAGCAGTTCGAGCCGCAGGCGGCGTATCTCGCCGGCCGGGGGATGGTTGCCGCGCGGGCGGATTACCGCGTGAAGGCCCGGCATGGCGTCACGCCGAAGGAGTGCGTCGAAGATGCC
Source organism: Planctomycetia bacterium (assembly GCA_021413585.1). Taxonomy (GTDB): domain Bacteria; phylum Planctomycetota; class Planctomycetia; order Pirellulales; family UBA7805; genus JAIOPX01. Next base: position 594 of record JAIOQB010000355.1, on the reverse strand, counting down.
AAGAGCGCCGTCCGCTGGCTGCGCGAGAATGCGGCCACGCTCGGCGTCGATCCCGATAAGATCGTGGCGGGCGGCGGATCGGCCGGGGGGCACATCGCCGCCTGCACGGCGCTCGCACCCGACCTCGACGCCGCGAACGAACATGCGGAGATTTCTTCGCGGCCCAACGCCCTGGTGCTGTTCAACCCGGCCCTGCGATTCAGCGGCAGCCCCGAGCTGATGGCGCGGATCGGCAACGACGCCACCCTGGGCGAGGCGATTTCGCCAACGCTGCACGTGACCAAAGACAGCCCGCCGACGCTACTGTTCTTCGGCTCCGCCGACCCGCTGGCGCGGCAAGGAGACGAGTTCATGAAGCGGTCGAAGGAACTAGGGCACCGCGCCGAACTCTTCACCGCCGCCAGCCAGTCCCACGGGTTTTTCAACAAGCGGCCCTGGCTGGAGAAGACAACCCAGCGGATGGATGAGTTTTTGGTGTCGTTGGGTTATTTGCAGGCGAAACTTGTTGAATCACAGCGCGACATGCCTTAATGTGTTAGTGGGCGACCAAAATCTCAGCATGTGCAAACAATGAATCCCTGGCGCATCACTCTC
>JAIOQB010000354.1 GCA_021413585.1 Planctomycetia bacterium | reverse complement strand
TCAACTGGTACGACAAGACTCAGGACGCCGCCCGCCGCCTGACCGTCAACCCCGCGCCGGCTCCCTCGACCCAATCCACCTCGACGACTTCTCCATCAACATCTTCATCGTCCTCCAACTTCAACATGTCGTTTAGCTGGGTCTCCGTGCTCGGCTGGATCGGCATCTCCGTGCTGCTGGGGATTCTCGCCTGGCTGTTGATCCGCGTGTTTCTGATGCGCGAGCAGCGGCTGGCGCAACACAGCCATACCGACCTGGTGACCACCGGCACCGACGCCGACCGCGTCGAAAACCTGCCGATCCCGGTCCGCCGCCCCGCCGGCGATCTGCTGAGCGAAGCCCGCATGCACTATGAAAACGGCAACTATCGCGACGCCATCATTTATCTTTACAGCCATCAATTGGTCTCGCTCGACAAGCATCAGATGATTCGGCTGGTGCGCGGCAAGACGAATCGCCAGTACCTGCGCGATCTGGTGTCGCGGCAGCCGCTGCGAGGTTTGCTTGAGCAAACTATGCTCACGTTCGAGGACGTGTTCTTCGGCGATCTGGCGATCACCCGCGAGCGGTTTGAAACCTGCTGGAAGCGGCTGCCGGATTTTGACGCTCTGGTGCAAGGAGCCAGGGCATGAAGCGATCTGCGATTGGCGATTGGCGATTGGCGATTTTTCGTCGAGCAGCAAGCTTTTGCGGGCGATTGCGCGAAAGCGGACATTTTCCCATTCGCAAATCGACAATCGCAAATCGCAAATCCCTGCTCCTGGCCTTCCTCTTGCTGGCGGTAACCCTCTCCGGCTGCGAGGAGGAGTTGGACACGGTGTACGGCCGGCGTGGCGGCTCGCCTGGGGCACAAAGCGTCAACGGCACGGCGGTGCTCGCCCGGATGTTTGAGACTGCGGGGCATCGGGTCTTCGTGCGGACCACCCTCACGCCGACTCTCGCGAAAGGGGCCGACGTGATCGTGTGGTGCCCCGATAGCTTCGAGGCGCCGTCCGGGAAGGTGATCGCCTGGTTCGATCAATGGCTCTCCGCGGATCCCAACCGGATGCTGATCTACATCGGCCGCGACCACGAATCGGGCCCCAACTATTGGCAGGCAGTCATCCCCAACGCGCCGGCCAATCTATCCGCCGAGCTGAACGAACGCCTCGCGGGAGCCATCACGGAGGCCACGCTGCGGCGCAAATCGCCCAACGACGAAAACTGCGAGTGGTTCAAGCTCACTTACACGGGGGCCAAGCGGCACGCGATTACGAAGCTGTCTGGCCCCTGGGCGCAGGGGATCGATGTGAAAAAGACCGCCATCGAAGTCAACGGCCGCATCGAGCCGATTGCCGGCAACAGCGTTAAAACATTATTGCGGACCGGCTCAGAACCGCTGGTGTGGCAATACACGCCCAGCAATTCCGGCGGCAGCATCCTGGTGGTGACCAATGGGTCGTTCCTGCTGAACTTTCCGCTGCTCAATCACGAGCATCGCAAGCTGGCCGTGCGGCTGGTGGGCGAGGTGGGCTCCGGTCGCAAAGTGGCGTTTCTCGAAAGTGGCGCCGACGGGCCGCGGCTG
>JAIOQB010000353.1 GCA_021413585.1 Planctomycetia bacterium | reverse complement strand
GTGCTGAGGGTCACGATCTGGCGTTCCAGTTCCTGGCGGACGGGCCGGGCGGCAGGTTGCAGTGAAGCTGAGAAAGCAACCTTCGGCTCCGTAGCGCATCGATCCGCATGCAACCACTTTTTTGCGAGCAGCTATGCCCGCCGGAATGGCCGATTGCGAGGGTGACAAATGGATGACAGGTCGCTGCGCACTTGAAAGGTGCCACGCACCAAGTGGTGCCTGACCAACTCAGCAGCCAACAATTCGCGGCTCGACCTCACTCCGAGTCGCTGCTTCTCTGGCGCACTCCGATGCTCATCGGGCAGCGTGGGGATCTGCCCGTCCGTTCCGCGCAGTCGGCCTGGCACGCCGATTCTGCCTGGCTCACTCGGCCTCAACGAGAATGCGATGGCGTTGCCCACGCCTGGCGTCGCCAAGATTCGCCGTCGGGTAGCGGTCAGCGCCGTGCAGCGCCGTGGCGGTACGGCGGCGGAGTCATCGCTTTTGCGCTGCATTCGTTGCATAATGTCGTTCGTATGGCCACGCAGGTACGAAGGCGTCGGAGCAGCGGCAACCCGGTTGCGCCGGGCCGGCGCATCGCCCTGCTCATGAACCTCACGACCAGGCGCGGCCGCGAGCATTTCCGCGGGGTGCAGCGCTATTCCTGGCCGATCAGGCGGTGGATGATTCGCACCGGCCCGGCCAATCTGGCGGCAGTGACGGAGGCAATCGCCTGGAAGCCCGACGGAATCATCATGCAGGTGTCCGATCTCCGCATGATTCCGATCCTCCAGGACTCGGGCATTCCGGTCGTGGATGTCTCCGGCCGATTCGCCGAGCAGCCCTTCGCCAGGGTGGAATCCGACAATCCGGCGATCGGCCGCATGGCCGCCGAACACTTCCTGTCCAAGGGCTTTCGCAACCTCGGCTACCTGGGCGATTCGACCTCCGAGGCATCGCAACTGCGCGAGGAGGGATTCCGCCGGCGGCTCCAGGAGGCCGGGCTGACCGCCAGCGTGCGGACTCTGGGCGAAGGCGAAGAAATCTATCAGCAGTGGGGCGAAGTCCAGCCGGCGATCGAGCAGTGGCTGCGCGGCCTGCGGAAGCCGGTCGGGGTCTTCGCGTACGACGACCAATTTGCCGTCCTGGCAAGCCAGGCCTGTATCCGTGCCGGCCTGTCCGTGCCCGAGCAGGTGGCGCTCTTGGGCGTGGAAAACGATGACGTGCTGTGCCACCACGGCTACCCGCCCCTCTCCAGTGTGCAGACCGCGCAGGAGCAAGGCGGGTTTGAAGCCGCCCGGCTGCTGGATCGCCTGATGGCCGGACGCGCGGCCGCCCGGAGTTCCCTCCTGCTGGCCCCCCTGCGTGTGGTGGAGCGCGCATCGACCGACATCCTGGCGATTGGCGACGCCGACGTGGCGGCGGCGGTGCGGTTCATCAACGAACACGCGACCGAGCGCATCAACGTCGGGGACGTGGTGGCGGCGGTGCCGGTCAGCCGGCGGGTCCTGGAGAGCCGATTCCACAAGGCCATGGGACGCACGATTCTGGAGGAACTGCACCGCGTTCGTGTGGAGCGTGTCAAGCAGCTTCTGCAGACATCCAGCGACTCGATGCGGCGGATCGCGAAGGCCACGGGGTTCCGCAACGATTCGCATCTGTGGGTGGTGTTCAAGAAGCTGACCAGGATCTCGCCGCGGGTCTATCGCCACCGGGCCGAGGTCTCCGATGCCGCAGAAGAACGCCCTCAGCCGCCCGCCTGATCGCGGGCAACCGCAGGCCTGTAGCCCCGGTCTCCCGACCGGGGCCGGAAGCACGTCCGGTAATCCCGGTCTCCCGACCGGGGCCGCCGAACTCAGGAGAGTTCGGCTACAGGTTCCATCACCCACAAAAACGGCCTCACCCGTGCAAAAGTCGGCTCGCGCAAAAACGAAGGAAATTAGCGCAAAAAAGTAGATTCTCGGCCCAAAGCTGTGGTATATTTCTGGCGTGGCGGATGCGGAGTACAGGAGTACCCCGCCCGCAGGTCACTTCGGATGCCCCTTTTTGGAGGCGTGCTATGAGGAATGCAAAAACACGGCGTGGAAATCAAATCCTGGCAAGCGCTGCGGGCGCGGCGGTGGCGGTCTTGGCCGCAAGCCAGGCGAACGCGGCCAGCGGCAACTGGGTGCCGACAGCCACCGGAACCCATCAGTGGACCGACAACAACTGGACGGCGAGTCCGTACCCCAATGGCGCGGGCGAGTCGGCCACCATCACCAGCGCCCTGACCGGAAACCAGACCATCAACCTGGGCACTTCGGTCACGCTCGCTTCGCTCTCGATCGGCGGCAACGGCACTGCCTCATACACATACACATTGTCGTCGTCCACCGGCAGAACAATCACGATGGACAACGGCACCAGCAACGCCACGATCACCAAGATCAATCCAACCAACTCTAGTGCTAAAGCCACCGACACGATCAGCACCGACATCATCCTGAACAGCAACCTCGCGATCACTAACAGCTTAAATAATGCCTCAAACGGACTGACTTTGGCCGGGGCCATCAAGGGCAGCAAATCGTTGACCCTAAACAACACCGGCATCAACGCCGGTTTCTTCACGCTCAGCAACACTGACAGTTCCTATACCGGCACGACGACGATTGAGAGAGGGGTTCTCAGTTTCGCATCGATCAAGGACGTCAATGGGGGAAACAGTTCCTTGGGAGCGCCGACGACGCCGGAAAACGGAACCATCAAGTTGGGAAGCGGAGGCAACGGTGTTACATTCGCTTACACCGGTACGGTAGCGGTTTCCACCAACCGCGTGCTGGATTTTGCCGGAACCTCGGGCACTGTGATTCTGATAGGTAGCAGTGCCACCGCAACGGTCACGTACACCTCGCCGTTCACCTACTCTGGTGGCACCGCTAGTAAGACCTTGGCGATTTACAGGGTCATCATCGAGTCCGCAATCACCAACACCGGCCTATCCCTTGAAACTGGCTCCAATACCGGCGGCGGCTACGACTCTTCGCTCCTGGGACTCAACACCTACCGGGGAACGACGACGGTCAAGCGGGGGGTCCTAACCATCAACTCCATCGCCGACTACGGCACCGCCACCCCCACGTCGCTGGGCTCGCCACAAACTGAGGACAACGCGAAGATCAAGTTCACCGGCGGCAGCAGCACCGGCGTTACAGGTACATTGCGATACACCGGCAGCGGGCACAGCTCGAATCGCCCGATGGAGATGATAGATAGCGGTAGCAGTACCAGCGGCGCCGTCCTCGACGTCTCCGGCACGGGCAATTTGACTTTGACTGGCAATCTGTCCAATACCGGCGATACCTCCAAGACCGTAACCCTCCAGGGCAGCAACACCGGCCAGGGCGAATTCGGCGGCGTGATCAGCGACAGAAGCAGCACATACACGACCAGCGTCACCAAGTCCGGCACGGGCACCTGGACGCTGTCGGGTGCCAACACCTATACCGGCGCGACAACCGTCAGTGGCGGCACGCTGGCATTGAAGAATGTCAATGCGGTGCAGAGCAGCACCCTCGATACGAGTACATCCAGCGCCACCAAACAGGTTACGTTCACGGTCTCCGGCACCAACACCTACAACATTGGCGGACTGACGGGCAGCAACGCCCTCGCCATCGACGGCAACACGATCAGCGTCGGTGCGAAGAACACAGACACTTCGTTCGGCGCGGACATCAGCGGCACCAACGGCGGCCTGACCAAGGTCGGCACCGCCAAGCTGACGCTGACCGCGGCGACCAGCTACACCGGCACGACCAAGGTGGCCAGAGGCACGCTGGCCCTGGGCGCATCCGGCACCATTGCCGGCAGCAGCGGCCTGGTGCTGGGCGACAGCACCGCCGGGACCACCGGCACGCTGGATGTGACGGCCAAGACAAGCCCGTTTAGCATCTCCAACGTCTCGGGCAATGGCACGCTGAACATCAGCAATACCAATACCAAGACCATTACGCTCACTGGCACGCTGGCGCCGGGATTCAGCCTGGGACAGGTCGATGTCACCGGAAACCTGGCACTCGGCTCCAATACCGATATGGAGGTCGCTGCGACGAATGCCGCGGATCTGGTGAATGTCACCGGGTCGATCACCTACGGCGGGGCGCTGGCGATCACTGGGTACAGCGGGTTCAACATCGCCGGCCAGGCCGGCAGCTACAACCTGTTTGACTTCACTGGCGCGGACAACGGGCAATTCGGCACCGTGAGCGTCGGCGGCACGACCTTGAACTATAACTCCGGGCCGAACACTTGGACCGGCGTCAACGGCCCGGCCAGCTACTCATTCGCCATGGCCACCGGCGACCTGACAGTTGTCGTCCCCGAGCCGGGTTCGGCGGCCAGTCTGCTGGCGGCGGGCGCGCTGATGGCGCTTCGCCGGAAGAAGAGGAACTGAGCGGAGGAAGGGTGTCGAAGATTTCGCCTCCAACAGCGGGCACCCAATCGCCTCCGGGTGCCCGCTGATCTTGGCGGGCGGCGGATCGATGCACAGGTGGAGCGGTGGAGCGGGAATGCCAAGGGAATAGCAGCGGCATCCGCGCTGGATGCCAGGGAGTACACGATGGATCGCCGAATCACCCCAGCCCGCCGAAGCGCTCGCGGTTTTACGCTTGTCGAACTCCTGGTCGTCATCGGCATCATCGCGGTCCTGATCGCGATTCTGCTGCCAGCGCTCAGTAAAGCCCGCGATGCGGCAGTCCGCGTCTCCTGCGCCAGCAACCTGCGTCAGATCGGCCTGCACTACGCGCAATACGCCGTCACCTACAAGGGCTACGTGCCGATTGGCTATCAAGGCGTGGGTTGGAATGGGGGAGGGTTTTCGGCGATGGCGGTCAGAGGCAGTACTTCAGTCGCCGGTCTCACCATGTCGGGCTACCTGGTGGGTTCCGGTATCGCCAAGGATGGCAGGATCTTCTATTGCCCGTCCTTCTCCGCCGATGCTCCTCCGAAGGTCTATCAGTCCGATTTCCCTAAGGGCTGGCGATTGACCTACGCCTCGCACGATGATTTTCTCTACCCTTATTGGCCACCGCGTGCCGCATTCAAGGCCGACGGCAGCCCCCAAGCTTATCCCGCCTGTAATCAACTCCTCAGCGGGTACTCGCACCGTAACGCTCCGGACTCCAATCCTCGCAACATAAACGTTTGGCTTTGGAGGCAGATGGATGCCGCGGGCAGCATGGGCCCCTTTGTCTACCCGCCCATTCCGAGGCCCGGCTGGACCGATCTGGCGACCAAAAACGAGTCCTACTTGCCCCGGATGAAACATGTGAACAACAAGGCGATCATGTCCGACCTGACAATTTCCAAGGACGCGCTGCGCCGCTACCACAAGACCGGCTTCAACGTGCTCTACGGAAACGGCGCGGTGAAGTGGGTGCCGGCCACCGCAAACGCGCAGGCAAATGGTGCGTCGGTCGCCGTGGGTACGCCGCTCGCGGACCTGCTCAACAATTACCCCTGGATCGACAACATCGGAAATAACGGCATTTCAATGGAATATGGTAAACAAGCCGTGATCTGGGAGATCTTCGACCGCTATTGACCTGTCCGCCAGCGCGTCAACGACCGCGCTGGGCAGATGGCTATTGCAGGAGAATTTCCCGGTCTTCCGCTCCAAGGAACAAACCATGGATCGCCGAATCACCCCACCCCGCCGAAGCGCTCGCGGTTTTACGCTTGTCGAACTGCTGGTCGTCATCGGCATCATTGCGATTCTGATCGCGATCCTGCTTCCCGCGCTGAACAAGGCCCGGCACGCGGCGTTGCGCATCTCGTGCGCCAGCAACCTTCGCCAGATCGGCGGGTACTGGGCGGCGTACTGCGCGCAGTCGCGCGGATACATCCCGCTGGTCGATGATCTGGTTACCTGGGCCGGGTGGCAGTACGGCGCGACGGTGTACCTCCAGGACCAGTCCATCGGGGACGGCGACAGCGATCCGAGGTGGGCCCAGGCCGGGTGGGTCAACAGCGGTTACTTGATCCGGGCGGGGATCGTCGGCCGCAGCATGAGCAGCACGCCGGGGTTCGGCAGCATGGCCACCCCCATCGGGACCAACAGCGCCGGCGGGCAGATGTTCTATTGCCCGGCGATTGTGGAACAATGGACGCGGATCAACAACTACGGCAGCGTGACGGGCATTTACATGTACAACTGGGTGAACCCGAACGGCTCGTCCAACCCCTGGCCGCCGGGCAGGGGCAACTTCCAGACCCGCATCGGCTACACCCACCGCGTCGCCCCGGGGATGATGAACAACTCGGCCGTGTTCAACTCCGGCCGGGTCTGGCAGTGGGAATGGAAGCGCCGCCAGGAGGACAACAAGCTGTACCTGACGCCGCGCGCCGGGTGCTACATGCCCAAGCTGACGCAACTGAACAACAAGGCGATCATGTCCGACCTCCACGGCGATCAGCGGATGCACAGCGCCCACCACGTGACCGGCTGCAACGTGCTCTACGGCAACGGCGCGGTCAAGTGGGTGCCCAACAGCGCCCTGAAGGCCGCCGACGGCACCAGCCTGATCCAGCCGGAGTTAGCAGCCCGCGAATACAACACCTATAGCCCGGCCAAGTTCCTCGCCTTTGACGGATACTGAGCGATCGTGGAGAGCCATTTCGACTGTTCCATGGTCAACAGCCGGCTGCTTCATCCGGGCGCTCGGCCCTACTCGCGCCGGCCTGGTGTCACTCCCGCGGCTGGCAGACGATCTCCTGAACCCCCGGATGAAGCTCGTGGGCTTCGCCGCGCCAGCGAAGGCGGCCGGGGATTCCGGGCGGCAGATCGATGCGGGCGCGACACACGCCCTGGGGCGTGAACGTGAAGTCGGCGTCGATAAATCCGCGGGGGTGCGGGATGCGGCTGTGCAGGCGCGTCAGGCCGCCGGGGTCGGGGGCGATGTCTACACTTGCGAACAGGGGCGAGCCCGGACGAATGCCGGCCACCGTCGCGTGCAGATGAAACAGCGGATGGCTGCCCCATGCGTGGCAATCGGATCGGGCGGGCTCGCACATCTCATAGGGCGTGCGCAGTCCGGTCTTGTCCATCAGATCGGTCCAGTGCGGCAGGTACTCCAGCACCCGCCCGCCTTGTCCCAGGGCGTGGAAGGCCTCGAACAGGTAGAACATCCAGAACATCGGCTGTGCCGCCGCCAGGCCGGGGGTGCGCAGCATGGCGTCGAGACAGGTTGCCTTCGCATCCTCCGGCACAGCGCCCGTCAGCAGAGCCATGATCTGCGCGTGCTGGCTCCATGCCGACCGGTCCGGGTAATCGGCCATGAGCGTGCGGCCTTCGTCCCAGCAGGCCGCGGTGACGGCACGCACGATGGCATCGGCCCGGCGGCGCCAGCGGGCGGCCAGCTCCGGCTCCTGCGCCCAATCCTCCATCTCCGCCGCGGCTTGCAGCGCCAGGGCGTGCAGCAGGTTGAACGTGCTGCTCAGTCCCCGCGCGCTGTCGGGCGAATAGAGCGTGCCGATCCACTCCGGTACGGTGTCGATGAAGGCCCAGCCGGGAGCGCTGTGAACCAGTCCATCCTGGCTGCACAGCGTGGCAAAGGCGTCGAGGTTGGCCCGCATGCCGGACAGGCGCTGCCGCACGAAGTCCCCATCATCCCGCCACCAGGCGTGGTCGCGCAGCATCAGAACCCAGTACAGAGGGAAGGTGCTGATGAGCTGCGCGTTTTCGTAAGGATAGGCCGAGTTGGTGAAACCGAACCACCGCCGCGACCAATCGAACAGCTCGATGCACCGCTCCGCCAGACGGCGGTCGGCCGACAGGACATAGCTGGCCAGGTCTTGCAGCCGCGTGTCACCCACGTACATGGTCTGCTCGTAGTGCGGGTCCACGAACGCCTCGTGCGCGCTCATCTGGAGACCCCGCACACAGAACCGCACGATGCGCTCCACCTCCGGGCGATCGCACGCGAAGGAGGCCTGCGGTTCCAGCGGATAGCGCGTCTCCCGGAAGGACAATGCATTGACCACCAGCGGCTCATCCGCCGTGCGCACCGTGACCAGCACGAGGCAGCCCGATCGCCACCAGCAGGCGGTATAGGCCCGTCCCTGCCCGCCGTCGTTGCGAAAGCTGTCACGCGGCCCGCGGCAGTACTTGCCGATGAACTGGCGGCGATGGCCCTTGTGTTTCGAGGCCCGGCTGAGCGGCCGCTCGAATAGCGCTTCGGCCCAGACAAACGACAAGTCGGATCCCGCCCCGCCCGACAGCACGGCCTGGCTGAGGCCGCAGTAATAATCGCCCAGGTCCCACAGCACCGAGACCGTCGTGTGCGGTGGCACGCTCACCGTCTGCTCGCCCCGCAGCATCGCCTGCCACGCGGCGATCTCTTGACGGCGAAGATGCTCCTCCAGCACCGGCGTCT
>JAIOQB010000290.1 GCA_021413585.1 Planctomycetia bacterium | reverse complement strand
AAACATCGAGTCGCTGCTGGCCAGCGAGCACCTCGTGCTGGCGGTGCGCGACATGCGAATGGCCTTGAACCAGTACCTGACCACGGGCTCGCAGAACGATCTGCGCGCCGCCCTGTCGCTGCGGCAGGAATCCGATGCCGCTCTGGCGGCGGCCGAGAAGGCGGCGGTGAGCACGCAGACGAAGCACCTGATTGCCCTGGCCCGCGACGCGCATGATCGCTTCTACAACGACTTGCAGCACCGGGGCGATCAACCAACGTCGGCCGACGTGAAGGAAGTCAATCAATTGGCCTTCGACCTAACCGACGGCGTGCTCTCCGCCTCCGCGCAATTGTTGGACCACAACCGTCGCGTGGCGGCCATGGATAGCGCGCGCAACCGAGTGCTGGCGGATCGCGTGGGGCTGGGCCTGCTGCTGCTGGGCACCTGCGGCGCGGTGGCGGGCGTGCTGGTCGGGTTTGCCATGGCCCGCGGCTTCAGCCGGTCGATCGTGCAATTGAGCTTGCCCGTGCGCGACACGGCGGGCAAGCTGGGAGAAGTGGTTGGGCCGATTGATTTATCGGCCAACGCGGGTCTCGGCGAATTGGAAACGGTGATGCGCACCATCGCCGAGGAAACCAGCGCGGTGGTCACCCGACTACAAGAGAGCCAGCGCGAAGCGCTGCGCCGCGAGCAACTTGCCGCGGCCGGCCAATTGGCGGCCGGGCTGGCGCACGAGCTGCGCAACCCGCTGATGTCGATGAAGATTCTGATTCAAGCCGCGGCGGCCGATCCCACCGCGCTGACGCCGCACGATCTGGCGGTGCTGGCCGAGGAGATCACCCGGCTGGAGCAACTGACGCGCACGTTCCTCGATTTCGCCCGGCCGCAGCAGTTGTCGCGCCGCGTGTTCGACGTTCGCGACCTGATCACGCAAACCGTCCGCGTGGTGTCCGGCCGCTGCGCGCAGCAGGAAGTAACCATTGATTGCCGCTTGAGCGAGCAGCCGCTGTGGCTCAATGCAGACCCGGCTCAGATCCGCCAGGTGCTGCTCAATCTGCTGCTTAATGCGCTCGACGCGATGCCCGGCGGCGGCTGCGTGACGGTCGATGCGATGCGCGAAAATGCGGCCGGCGGATATTCGTCCAACCGGCAGGGCGATATTCTGCTATTACGCGTCAGCGACCGTGGCCCAGGTTTGCCGCAGGAACTGGGAGAACGGATCTTCGAGCCGTTTGTCAGCACGCGCGGCACTGGCATGGGTTTGGGCCTGACGATCTGCCGCCGCATCATCGAAGATCATGGCGGCACGATCGACGCCGCCAACGGGCCCGCCGGCGGAGCGGAGTTCACCCTGCGACTTCCGTTGGCGGCCGCTACCGAATCCATTCTGCCCGAGCCGGCGCTGGCCGACCACGGCGTTCCAACCACCTCAGGTTAGCCATGCCCACGCTGCTGGTCATCGACGACGAAGCCAACCTGCTCTATTCATTGCAGCGCAGCCTGGGTTCGGAGGCGCTACGCGTGATCACCGCGTCGACCGCCCGGCAGGGGATCGAGTTGGTGGGTACGGAGAAGCCCGACGCCGTGCTGCTGGACGTTCGCCTGCCGGATATGTCGGGCCTGGACGCATACGACGAAATCCGGCGGCTCGATCCGCGCGTCCCGGTGGTCATCATGACGGCGCCGATTGCATCGTCGGCCGCACCGCGGCGATGCAGGCGGTCTACAAATCGATCGGCCGCGTGGCGGCTCAGGATGTCACCGTGCTAATCCTGGGAGAAAGTGGCACCGGCAAAGAACTGGTCGCCAGGGCGTTGTATCAACATAGCCCTCGCGCGAACATGCCGTTCCTGGCGATCAACTGCGCCGCGATTCCCGAGACGCTGCTGGAAAGCGAACTGTTTGGCCACGAGCGGGGCGCGTTCACGGGGGCCGATCTGCGGCGGATCGGCAAGTTCGAGCAGGCCAGCGGCGGCACGATCCTGCTCGATGAAATCGGCGACATGACCCCCACGACGCAGGCCAAGGTGCTGCGACTGCTACAAGACCAGCGCTTTGAGCGGCTCGGCGGGACCGAGACGATCCAGACCAACGTCCACATGATCGCCGCCACGAATCAGGATCTGGCCGGTTTAGTGGCGGCCGGCAAGTTTCGCTCCGATCTGTTCTATCGACTCAAGGTCTATACGATCGAGCTGCCGCCGCTGCGCGAACGGGTGGAGGACCTGCCGCTGCTGGTGGATCACTTTGTCAGCCAGTTCAATGGCGAACTGGGGCGGCGGATTGCGTCCGTCACGCCCGAGGCGATGCAGCGGCTGTGCGCGTACGATTGGCCCGGCAACGTGCGCGAGCTGCAAAGCGCCGTGAAGTTTGCCATGCTCAACGCCAGGGCGGACGTGCTGACCGTGGACTGCCTGCCCGAGACGTGCCGGGCCGATCGGGCCGCCACCGATCCCAGGCTTTCGGCCGGCGGACTGAACGTGGCCGACATGGTGCGCCGCCTGCTACAAGGCTCGGACATGGACATCCATCAGCAAGTCAGCCGGGCGGTGGATCGCGTCGTGCTCGAAGAAGTGCTTCGCTACGTCCACGGAAACCAGGTCGAAGCGAGCCAGCGGCTGGGCATTTCCCGAACCACGCTGCGGGCCAAGCTGCGGCTGCTGGGCCTGGCCGTGGAGAAGCAATTGCAAACGGATTCTGGCCAGCCTGACCAGCCGTTGTACAGCGAGTGACGCGGGCCGCGGCGCGTGGCCGCGTGCGGCGGCGATTTATTATCCCCTCATTCGTAGGGGTCGATTGGGCCGGGCAACCTTGCTGAGTTGGCCGCAGGCAAGCAGTTGCGCTCGGTGGCATTGTTCGCGTGTACTCGGCGAACAGCCTTTTTTAAAGGCTGCGGCAGCGGTGGCACGGCCTTTGCAATTGAAGAGAGATCGTGGGCGTTCGAGTAGGAGTTGGTAGCCGTGGTGATAGGCACTCAACAACCTGGATCGCCCTCAGCAGGATTGCCTTCGGCGGTCTCGCGCGAGCCGGCTCAGCCATTGAGCGCGGCCGCGGGTACGCCGACGGTGATTCGGGTGGAGTTCCGCCCGGTCAACGATGGCGAACCGCGCCGCCTGCGGCTGATGATGTACATCCTGTGGTCGCTGGTGGCGGTGTGCGTAGTGGTGGCGGTGGTGGTGTTGCCGCAGTTGCTGCGGGCGTTGCCGTGAGGAGGCTGTCAGCTGTCGGCGAGAGAGGGGAATTATTAACGCGGTTTGCACGCGTTTTAAATCGAACACGCTGAAACTTGGGGCCGGCCCCGGTGAAGCGATAAACTCGGCTGCCCCACGAGTTGTCGCAAACGCTGGTGTCGGCTCCATTTTTTTTCTAACCAGGCATTTCTGTTGTCTGGAACTGTGGCCGAGTCGGCCTCCTCTCGTGTCACATGAGATAACTCCGCTTTGTCCTTCTCTGTTCTCTGTGTTGCCTCCTGTTCAAACCTCTTTGTTGAGATTGTTGTTTACGGGTTTTTGAACAGGAGGAAACGGAGGAAACAGAGGAGGAGTGACTGCGGTTCAGGCTGCCGCATACTGACTTTCTTTGCGTCCTTCGCGACCTTCTGTTCAAAAAACCGGGTAAGTTTGAACAGAAGTTCGCAAAGTTCGCGAAGGAAGTTTAAGGAACTGTATTGAGTGGATGGTCGGATTGGAACGGTCCTCCCCGGTTCGCATTGCCGGGCAGCTTGGTGTAATCTGGGCGATTGTTCGCCGTGCCCAGGCATTCCGTGCAGCGGTTCCTATTCCAGGCAGGGGTCTACACCATGTTGCGCCACCTAAGTTCCAAACATCCAGTATCCCGGCATTTCCTTCTGGTTCTGCTCACGCTAGGCGCCGCCTTTTGTTGTGCCGCAGTCGGCCGCGGGGCCGAGCCGGCAGAGCAGGGCCCGCCGATTCGCGGGTTCATCGGCCGGGCCCCGCAGGGGATGAAGATCGACGGCGATCTGGCGGAGTTCAAGGACGCCTTCGCCACGCCGCTGGAGTACTTCAACGCCGACCGCAAAAACCGCCCCGCGCAGTTTATGTATCTGTGGGACGACGAGGCGTTCTACGCCGGGCTGCGCACGCTCGACGAAGTCCCCAAGCAGGCGAACCTCGCGCCCAACGACAAACTGTGGGAAGGGGACGCCGTCGAATGGTATTTCGACACCCGCCGCGGAGACAAGTTCCGTAGCACCACCTGGGGGCCCGGGGCGGTGCATTGCTATTGGACCGGCCTGCAGGGGAAGGAATTGAATCCCCGCTTCTGCCTGCGGCCCGGCTATCTCAACGCCATCCCCAAGACGGGTGTGCAGGTGGCCGCGCGGCGTTGGGCGCACGGCCTGGAGGTGGAGTTCAAATTGCCGTGGGTCAATTTTCCGCAGTTCAAGGCAGCCGCCGGCGAAGTGATCGGCCTGGATGCGGAGTTGTGCTACAGCGACGTCGGCCCGCGCGTCGGTCGCAGCTTCGCGTTTGGTTGCCCGTTGTCGGTCCAGCAGCCGGCGATGTTGGCTCCGGTGCAGTTGGTCGAGAAGCTTACCGCCGAGCAATGGCGGCAGAGCGGCCCGGTGCTGATGCCGATGCGGGTCGATGTGCCGTGGACCGAGCCGACCAAGGCGTATGTTGAAGCCCAGATCGCCCTGCCCGTGAATCAGGCGGATCAGGTGGGCAAGATCGTGTTTCGCCTCGTCGATCTCTCCGGCAAGGTGCTGGGCGAGTATGAGGCGAAAGATCGCCAGGTGCTGGCGCCCGGCACGAGCTTCGCGGTGATGACCGCCCACTGGCCGGTCGACGCGGCCCCGGCCGGCGGATATCAGGTGTTGGCGGTGGTGTTTGACAAAGAGGGAAAGGAATTAACCCGCATCGCCCCGCGATTGATGAGCGTGAATATGAATCCGGGCTATTAGTGGGGGCGGGAGCGCGGATAACGAGGCTGGACGCAATTGCTTAATGACCAATGACCAAGATTCCAATCTCCAATAAAGCCCGCAGCCACAGTATATTGGTTATTGGAATTTGGTGATTGGTCATTCGAACTTAGACATTAGGATTTCCCCATGAAGGGCCCTTTCGAGCGCTTAAAGTACGACCTGCGGCGCGTCTGGGAGTGTCCAGTTTGCCATCGGCAGGCTCGCACGCCAGGCACGGGCACGGCGTCTCTCTGCGCCTGCCAACAGCAGGTGGCGCTCAACGAGCGGCAGTGGATGAAGCTGGTCCACGACGGTCCGCTGCGGCTGGGCAATGCCGGTCCGCCCCGGCCCAACGCGACTTAAACCCCCAAATTGGCGGGCTCTCGGACGCTTCGCCGTTCCCGACACGTTGCAGCCGATTGATTGCACGCTTGATCGGCCGCGACGGATGCTCGCCATCGCGGCGGCCGCATGATAAGCTCAAGCACAGCCCGCCTTGCGTCTCTGCTTCTGGAATCGTGTCAGTCTCTGGAACGTCCTTCGCCGCACAATTGGCCCTTACCCGCTGTGGCCTTTCCCCCTTGGCCTCCATGCACGCCCCCTTGCGCCCCGAATCGTCTGACGCGCAATTGGTAGCCGCCGCCGCCGCGGGGGATCGGGCCGCGTATCAGGCCGTGGTGCAGCGGCATCAACAGGCGATCTACGGCTATCTCCGCGCCCGGCTGATCGAGCCGGCCGACGTGGACGACCTGTGCCAGGAGGTTTTTTTGCGGGCGTACGTGGCGCTCAAGAAATTCTCGGGCGAGGTTTCCGCCCGCCCCTGGCTGCTGGGCTTTGCCCGCAACGTGTTGCGCGAACATTTGCGGCGGCTGAAGCGGCGGGGCGAAGTGCTGTGGACCGAGATGTGCCTTTATCTCGACACCTGCGGTTCGCCCGACGATGGCCCGTTTGACGAAGTGATCGATCGCTTGCCCAACTGTCTGGCCGGGCTGGGCCCCACCGCCCGACAGGCGATCGAGCTGCGTTACTCGGGCGAACTGAGCCACGCCACCATCGCCCAACGCCTCTGCCGCAGCCCCGACGCGGTGAAGCTGCTGCTGTACCGTGCCCGCAGGGCGCTGAAGCGGTGCCTGGAACTGGGCCTTAGCGGCGGTGCGGTTGCCGAAGCGTAGCGGGGGGGCAGAATGACCAATGACCAATGAACCTGCGCATCTCTTGTTGGTCATTGGGATTTGGTCATTGGTCATTAAATTTCTGCTCTGTGTCTCTGTGGTAAAAACTTAATTGCCTTAGGAAACGAGTCGCACGGCCGGCGGGGCCAGCCCGTTGAAGTTTTGCACTTTGCTCAGCGCGTACGCTCCGACGTCGCACAGCACCACGCGGCTCCCCAGTTCCAGCGGCTCGGCGAACGCGGCTTCGGCCAGCAGGTCGCCCGCCAGACAACTGCTGCCGGCCAGCGTGTAGCGGTGCGGGCCGCCGATGACGTGCCCCAGCACGCGGGCAGGCCGCTGGTATTCAAACACTTCCGCCAGATGGGCCACCGACGTGTCGAGCACGGCGATCGATTGCCCTTCGCTCTCGAATAGGTCCACGACGCTAGAAATTAAATAGCCGTGCCGGCGCACCAGCGTCGAACCCGGCTCGATCAGCACGTCCAGATCGAACTCGCTCCGCAGCCGCTCCGCCGCGCGGACCAGCGGCACCACGTCCGCGTCGGACATGTGAGCCAGATCGTACCCGCCGCCGAGATTCATCCATGCGAGTGATTTCAGATGGTCTCCGAGCATTTCGATCAACCGGTCCACCGTCGCCTCGACCGGGGTCGTAGACGTAGCCCGAAAGTTCGTGTGGAACTCCAAACCCGCCAGGCCCGCAAAATCGTGAGGGCGGCGTGTGAGTTCAATCGCCAGTTGATCCAACGGCACGCCCAGTTTTGAACTGGGCCGGCAAGGGTCATACCGCTCGTCGGCGATCCACGACAACTGCGGATTCACGCGCAACCCTCGCTCCGCGCCGGCCGCCGCCACCATTGGCCCGAACCGCTCCCACTGCGTGAGGGAATTGAACGTGATCGCATCGCACAGTTTCGCCAGCTCCGGCACCTCGTCCGGCTTGAGACCCGGCGTGGTCAGATGCAGAATGCTTCTCTTCCCATCCCCTATGGCATTTCGCGCATCGAACATCCCCCGCGCCAGCCGCGCCTCGCAGTTCGAGCTGGCCTCCAGCCCATCGAGCCGCCGAGCGATTGTCTCAACCACCTCCGGCAGCGACAGCGCCTTGATGGAATACAGCGCCCGGCAGCCGGCCTGCTGCGCGATCGATGCAACCCGGGCTGCGGCCTGGTCGATAGCCGGCAGATCGAACACAAACGCGGGCGTGGCGATCGAATGAGTGTGTGATGCGACCGAGGCAGCGCGTTCCACCTCAGGCGCACCTGACGGCAGTCCGGCAATCATGACACCGCCGTGGTCGAATGCTGCCGAGCGTTGGTTGCGCCCGGGTTCAGTTGCTTGATGGGACGTCTTATGTTTCATTGGTGTATTCTGCAATATGGCACCGCATCCTTGAACCGTCGTTGCTGTTCGGCGCTGACCGCGGTGTTAGAAATCCAGAGTTCCTTGAGATTGGATAGCGCTGAAAGCGGCGTGAGGTCACTCACTCGCGTTTCATCAAGGCCAAGCACTTCTAGAGTCTTGATTGTTGCGAGAGGGGACAGATCGCCTACCTGAGTGTCTTCCGCGAAAAGCTCCTTCAATTTAGGCGCATTAGTAAGCGGAGCGAGGTCGGCCACGAGGGAACCGGTAATGCGAACGGTTTCCAAGTTGGGTAAATTCTCTAGTGGCGACAGATCGCTGACTTTGGTGTACCTGACGTTGAGCGACTGCAAACGAGTCAATTTCGCCAGAGGCACTAAAGTCGAAACTTTCGTATGTCCAATCGACAGATCGGTTAGTTCATGCAAACTTGCGAGGGATGTCAAATCCACTACTGGCGTCATGCTGAGATCAAGTACTCGCAGTTTTGTCATGCGAATTAGCGGTGCAATATTGCTAATCTTGGTGCCGCTTAGATGAAGCTCATCGATATTTTCGAGTTCTGCTAAGGAGGAAATGTTGCTCACCGGGCTTGCGCTAACCATGAGTTGTTTAAGGTTGTGCAAGTTAGTCAGCGGAGCAAGGTCGCTCACACGTGTATTGTCAAGGTAAAGCACCTCAAGATCTTCTAACGCACTAAACATTTGAAGATCATTCAACTTAGATTCACGGACATGGACTTTGATTACCTTTTGAGGAAACCCGAACAGCGATTTCCACCAGGGAAGGGGCGCGTGGTAATCGTATTGGATATTGACATTTCCTAACTTCTCAACCTCGGCAATCGCCTTTCGTTGCCGCGCTGCTGCCGTTAGCTTCATCCCAAGCCAGCCGAAGGCGACGCCCGATATCAAGGCGAAAATGAGCAACGCCCGCAGGGTGTATTGATACCAGCGGCGTTTCGGCTTCGTCGGCGATGGCGCGGCCATGCTCATACGCGCCAATATAGCCGGAGTGGATGCGGCACGGCCAGCGATGCGGCCTTGAGCGGTGAGGGGTACAGTCCCTTGTTTTTTGCTGTCGCAAAAACGGGACAGTCCCCGGCTCTCACCATTTGAGCCCAAAATCGGCGCCGCCGCTCTTGCGGTCCATGCCCCCTTTGAGCGGGCCGGTATGTTTCGGCGCGGGCAGCGGTGGCAGGGGCTCTTCGATCTCGGCGCCGGGCTTCTTGGCCGGCTCGGGGCGGGCTTCGAGCGCTTTGAGCGACAGGCTGATCCGTTGCTGCTCGGCATCGAACGCCAGCACTTGCACTTCCACGGCTTGCCCTTCGCGGAGCACGTCGCTGGCGCGGAACACGCGGCGGTGCGAGAGTTCGGAAATGTGGATCAGACCTTCAATCCCCGCTTCCAGACGCACGAAGGCGCCAAAATCCATCAGCTTTGTGACGACACCCGGGACGGTGCTCTT
>JAIOQB010000065.1 GCA_021413585.1 Planctomycetia bacterium | reverse complement strand
TTCGATCGAGATGATTTTCTCATCCAGCAGGCGCCGCGCCTCCGCGCGCATCGCGACTTCGTCAATCGCGGTCGGTGCCTCCGACTTGGGCAAAGCACTGAGGCTGTCCCACAGGTCGTGGACCAGATCGACCTTCTCGTCAATGCTCATCTGGTCGAGATGATACGTCTTGCCAGGCTGAATCATGGCGAGGCCTCCAGGAACGCGCAGCAGCGGGTCAAAATGCACGCGGATCGGGCGGGCGCATTGCCGCCCCCAATTCCAGGATTATTTTAACGTGCCGGCCTGGGCTTGGCGACAGGACGGAGCCCCGGCCGATCAGCCCCCGGCCAGGGGCTCTTTCCTGACCGTGATCGAAGGGAGTTCCGCGGCCAGCCGGGCATTGATTTCAACATACCCGCGCCACGCCGCGGGCAGGTCGTCCTCATGAAAGATCGCCTCCACAGGGCATGCGGCCACGCACTGCTGGCAATCGATGCACTCCTCGGCGTCGATGTAGAGCATCGTCGGCCCTTCGTGAAAGCAATCGACAGGGCACGCCTCGACACAGTCGGTGTACTTGCAGCCGTGGCAAGGTTCGGCAACGACGTGGGTCATACCAGCGGCTCCTTCTTCTCTGTGATGGACGGCGTCACGGCAGCCATCTGGGCGTTGAGTTGGATAAACTCTCGCCACTGCGCGGGCACGTCCCACTCTGGAAAGATCGCCTCCACGGGGCACTCACACACGCACGCGTCGCAGTCGACGCACTCCACCGGGTCGATGTAGAGCATCTTTTCCCCTTCGTGGAAGCATTCCTTCGGGCAGACCACCACGCAGTCGGTATACTTGCATCCAAAGCAGGGGGCGGTGACGACGTAGGCCATGGGAACCTTCCTTTCGGGCAGTGGCGGCGAACAAGACGCCGCGACGCTGTGTCTCTCTAGAAGTGAATCCGATTTGCCGCGGGCAATGGCCAAAAGAAATTCGGCCCAGCTTTAAAAATCTGCGACGACCGCGTGAGCCGCCAGGCGCTAGCCGCGGGTAACCCGAAACGCGCGGCCACCCGGGGGGACCGGTGGCTAGCGCCAATCCGCTCACCGCAGTTGCAGCCGCATCTCCGGCCCGCGCTCTGTCTGCTTCCAGAAGTCCGTGCTCCACTCCTGGATCACGTCGGCCGCCCCCATTTGCGTGGTCACCGCGCTGAGCGGCACGTCCACCGACCAGGCCCCGGGCGAAAAGCGATAGAGCTTGCCGTTGACCGACACGTCGCGAACGAAGGGGGAGACGTTCTCAATGACCAGTTTGCCGACCTTGCCGGCAACGTCCACATTCGGGGTGGACTTTTCCACGCGGGCCGAGGTTTCCTTCGTCCCGCGGATCCCCTTCTGCAGCTTGGGCAAGTCCTCGTTCCGCAGGGCCGAGAGTTGCTGGGCGATGTCGTCTAGCATCCGAAGCCGCGCCTCGATCTCCTGCAGCTTGAGTTCAATGGGGTTCTGGGCAGCGGCATCGCCAGCCGCCGCCGGCGTAGGGGCGGTAGCGGGGGGCGTGACCGTTGGATCGACCGGCTTCTCGGCGACCTTCACGAGTGGCTTTTCGGCAGATTTGTCCGCCTGCCCTTTGTCTGCTTGACCGCCGACCAGCACGCTGGTCTCCGTGGTCCCGGCCAGATCGCGGGGCTGCGAATCGCGGGCTTGGGCGTCGTGCTGCAGCTTCGGCAATTCTTCCTGCCGCAGCTTGCGGAGTTGCGATTGAATTTCTTCGAGGCGCGAGAGGCGCTGATTGATTGCTTCGAGCCGTAGCTGAAGCGGCTCGGGCTGCGCTGCGGGCGGCGCCGCGGGTTGCACTAGCGCCGGTGCGGTTGGCGGCACTGCCGGGATCGGCGCATCGACGCCGTAAGCCAGCCGCGACGTGGCGGCGA
>JAIOQB010000289.1 GCA_021413585.1 Planctomycetia bacterium | reverse complement strand
AACAACGACCCGACAACGAGTCATGTCGGTGCCATTACCTCTTGATGGAGATGACATGCACCCTATCGAACGAAAAGTAAAGCTTTCGAACTCAGCGATCTTGCGCAAGCGCGTGGCGGGAGTCGCGCCGGGGGACGGCCCGCATGTGGTATTCGCCGGCGGCGGCACCGCGGGGCATTTGTTCCCTGGATTGGCCGTGGCCGAGGAGCTGCGCGCTGTGCTGCCGCAGGTGCGGATCACGTTCGCCGGCACGGGCAAGGAGTTCGAGCGCCGGCACGTCGCCCGCGCGAAGTTTGAGTATCTGGCGCTCCCCTGCCGGCCGCTGCCCAGCTCGGCCGGCCAGTTGTGGCGATTTGTGACGGACAACATCGCCGGCTATCGGGCGGCAAAGCGATTTGTGCGCGAGCAGCACGTGGAGCTGGTGGTGGGGCTGGGAGGCTATGCCAGCGTTCCCATGGGCCGGGCAGCCGCCAAACGGCGCGTGCCGCTGGTGCTGCTGGAGCAGAATGCGATTCCCGGCCGGGCAACCCGCGCGCTGGCGTCGTCGGCCAGCACGATCTGCCTGGCACTGGCCAAGGCGCAGCCGCACCTGCGGACGCGCGGCGGGGTGTTCGTCACGGGCAATCCGTTGCGGGCGGAGTTCGCGAAGTTCGATTCGCTTTCGCCGCGGGCCTTGTCGCAGGTCAACGATTCGAGCGTGCCGCGACGCCTGCTGGTGCTCGGCGGCAGCGGCGGATCGAGCCAGCTAAACGAGATTGTGCCCAAAGCGCTGCACAAAGTGCGGAGCCTGCTTGACGGCTGGCAGGTCATTCATCAATCGGGCGCGGCCCAATCGGAGCAAACGGCCACGCTGTACGGCAAGTTCGACCTGCCGGCGACCGTGGTGCCGTTCGTGGCGAACATCGCCCACGTGCTGCGATGGACCGATCTGGTGGTCTGCCGAGCCGGCGGCACGACGCTGGCCGAATTGGCCGCCGCGGGCGTGCCGGCGTTGCTGATGCCGTGGGCCGCCGCGGCCGGCGGTCATCAATCGCGCAACGCCGAAGAGTATTCGGTGACCGGCGCGACGATCACGCTCGATCAACACAGCACCGAGGGGCGATTGGACGACGCCTTGGCCGAACTGCTGGTGCTGCCGCTTTCGCAAGTGGAAGTTCGCAACGCGATGGCCGTGGCCATGCAGCGCATGGCCCGCCCTGACGCCACGCGACAAGTGGTCGCCCACTTGCAGGAGATCCTGGCCAGTCAGCCGCAAGTAGCGGCCGCGTAGGTAGGTTCCGCCTGCCAGGCGGTACCTGAAGTTTGGCCTGCACTAAGGTACCGCCCGGCAGGCGCAAAGTAGGTCTCGCCTGCCGAGCGCGACCTCATGGTTAGTGCGATGTTGATTTTAGAGTATCGAACAGGTACCGCCCGGCAGGCGGAACCTACTTGGACTTCACCGGCGGCACGACGCTCGGCTCAGGCGGCGGCAGGGCTTCGACGGACGGCAGCCCTTCCAACTGCGGAGTGATCTCCTTTGGCAGCGGCGGCGCCTTTGGCACTGGCGCGACTCCACGAAACGGCAGCGAGAACCCTGGCAGCACGAAGCCGCCGCCGGCCGCTTTGTGCTGTAGTGCGATGTCGGCACGAACCGAAATCATTTCCGCTCGCGATGTGAACTCGAGGTTCAATCCGCGGAACCATTGCATCACGGGCGCTGTGTAGTCGGCGGGAATCTCGACCAGCGCCGCCCGATTTGCTCCGGTCCAGGCGTCCGAGCCCCACGTCGGTGGCCGGTCCGGTTCCTGCACCAGCACGTATTTGCCACCCAGCGGGCAAACCAGACGCGCCGAAATCAAATCCTCCGCCACCGTCAGGCATTTGTCGCGCGGCACATGCAATTGCCGCGAGAGCGACTGCAACAACTCCGCATTGCCGATGGAAATATCGCGGGCCTTTTCAAAACCTTTGGCGTTGACGTAAGCCGCTACTTGCGACTTGGAAAGATCCGCCACGTTAGCCCGCAGTTGGGCCGGCCGCTGGGCCGGCTCGATGCTCAAGCCGGGCGTAACCTGCTCCAGCACGTCGCGCTTGAACGACAGCACTGTCATCTCCGAGTTGCTGCGTTGCCACAAGCCGCCGCTGTAGCGGGCGTAGCCGGCGGCGTCGGGAGGGGCGGTGAGTCCGCCCTGCACCAGCCGCACCAACGGTTCGATGATTCCCAGCGTCGGCGCGCCGCCGAGGTAACCGCGGAACATTTCCAAGCTCGCCGGGTTGATGCCCATCGGCTTGAGGATCACTTTGCCTTGCTCTTTGGCCAGCGGGGCGAAGAAATCCTGGATGCCGAGGAACACGTAGTTGCCTCCGCGGCCGACTCCCTCGACGCGAGCCAAGTCCGTGTGTTTAGTGACCAGATGATTCGGCGTCGGCTCGCCCAGGTACTGCATCAGCCAAGCGTATTGGCCGCCGGTGATTGGCGTGACGTGCAGTTCCAGGCGGATCCGCTCTTGCCCGGGGATCGGCGTGCGGAAGCGTTTCACCGCGGCCACCACCGGGTCGAGATGCGCCGCGGCCGCCTGATAGCCGCGAGAAAATTCCACGTAGTCGGCTACTTCGGCGGCCGTGATGTTTTCCACCTTCATATCCGGCACGGGCACAAAGATGCCGGGCGTGCCGCGCTGCGAGTCGATCAAACGGTCTCCGTCGACCTTCAACTGGCTGCCGTCGCTCCGCTGCCCAAAACCGGCAGGAACCAAGCCGGCTGCAACCAATTGCTCGATCGTGTCGCCCGGCTTCTTCTCCGCCGCGGCGGCCAGCCGAGCCAGCTTCAAGCATTCGATCTCTACGGCCGAGCGCATCCGCCGGGCCATCTCGATGCGATACTGGGGGCTGGCGATCTGATGCAAAAACGCCTGCGACAGATAGACGAAAATCGTGTCCTCGCGCGAAATCGGCAACCGGGCCCTGGCTGCGCGGAACTCCTGGCTCTCGCCGAGCGAACCCTTTCCTTTGGCGTCATTGACTTCAATGAACCGCTCGACGATGTGGGAAGAGGTCGTCACCAGATGATAGTTGCCGACGATCACGTAGTACGACCGGATCGATCCGTCCGGGGTCGATAGCAAACTCACCTTGTGACCGGCCAGCGTCACGTCGCGCAGCGTGGCATTGCCGACCTCTAGCTTGAGCATCTCCTGACGCTGCTTCGATAAGCTGTTGAACAACAGCACATTGTTGCTGGCTTCAAACAACATGCCGATCGCCGGTCCCTCGCGGAAGAACGGGTCGGCGCCGATGATCGCCACGTCGGAGATCAGCGTGCCGCCGAGCAGTCGGCCGATCACCGTTTCTTTCAGCGCAATCTGCCGCTGGTTGCGCTCGTTGACGCCATAGTCCACGCCGCGCTCGGAGATTAAATTGCGAAGCTGGCCCCCCCACTCGTCCAGAGTCGAGCGCATCCAGATATAGTTGTCGTACGTGCCGCACCGCACGTAGAGGCATTCCGTGGGGACGGCGAGGGCGATCGGTTCGATGGCCGTGTTGGCCGGGATCGGCGGATACTCGACCACCGGCAGCGGCGGCTCGGCGGGCAGCGGATTGTTCGCCGCGGCGCCGCGCTGCTTGTCGAACACCAGCACGTCGCGCAATGCCCGCGAGCGGGCCGATTCGGTCCCCAGTAGCAAGCTGAGCCCGCGGTCCGCTTCGGGGCTGAACAAGTTGTCGCCAAAACCCAGCAGGTTGCCATCAAACCTGGGCGGCGAGAGCCCCAGCCGACGCGCTAGCGTCAGCGCCAGGTATTCTTCGACAATAGCCGGATAATCGCCCGAGCGATGGTGCCGCTCGGTGGTGCGCGCATAGTCCCGCCACCAGGCGTTCAGTGTGTTGTTGAAGTGCGCCGGGCGGGTGCGCATCGGCGTGGCGCGGAAGTTTGCGGGGCGCGGAGTATAAACAGTCAGATCCAACGGCTCGGCGCCGGTGAACAGAAACATCACGGTCGTGGACGACGGCGTCTGCAGGAAGTCGCGGAGCAGCTTCCGCACGGGGCCGGTGGCGACGACGGGATACAGAATCCGGTTGTTGCGCTCGACGACGTCGATTCGTCCGTCCGCCCAGGGATTGCCCGGCAGTTCCTCGTTCGCCGGCAGCGTAATCCGCCCCACGCCAAACGGCTCGCCGGCGAAAACTTCGACCTGCTGGGCCTGCGCGGCTGGTGCCAAAACGGTCAACGCGGCCGCCGCACTGGCAATCAACAACGGGGCAAATCGAAACGACGGCGCGATCCGGCGAGGCATGATTGGGTTCTCCGTAAACTGAAGACGGCAAACGGGCCGTCAGGCACGCGACCGCTGTTTTCGCCGTTAAGGCACTAAACCGCGGCGCGGTCAAAGGTTCGATCCATCGAGCACAACGTCCGGTAATTCGCGGCGCCATACGGCCGCCAGGGGACGCGAGACCATTGTGACCCGCCGTTGCGAGCCCTGGCAAGGGTGGTCGAGGTTGCAGATAGCGTGCCGAGCGGGGGAATTCGCGAGTAGGTTCCGCCTGCCGGGCGGTACCTGGCGCCGCGAACTGGCTTGCCACGCCAATCACTCACTAGCCCGACGCGCAAGTTTTGATGTTGCGCTATTTTTCAGCTAGCTTTAAAAACAGCGAGAAAAACACGCTTCATGCTGCATGGATTTCCAAAAAGCATGGATTGAAAAACGCGAAAAACCGGGCGATTATCATGCT
>JAIOQB010000288.1 GCA_021413585.1 Planctomycetia bacterium | reverse complement strand
CGGCGTTTTCAGTCGTGGGGAGAGGCTGCGAGACGGGCCCAATTCGGCCCTTCGCGAAGAGCCAAAAATATACCTGATTTCGGCCCGTTTCACAACCGCCCACGGGCGGTATTTGGTCGCTCCAAGTGGTTGCTGGAATGGATGTTGCGGCGGCTGCGGATCGCGGTGTCTGGGCTGATGCGTCTGAGGGGATATTCCTTAGTTAGCCGCCGGTCCCCGACCGGCGCGTTTTGGGCGCGCGACGCAACTGGAACGCGCCGCTGGGGCAGCGGCGGCTAACATGCGGTTAACATATTGTTGAACCTTTTCCCCTCAGTCCCGGCACTCTGGTTTTGATGACGCTCACCACCCCCACGGACGCAGTCATGCTAGATGCAGTCACGATGACGCCACCGCCCGAGGACGCGACAGATCCTGATGCCGGGCCGCAGCATGAGCCGCTGTCCCCCGGCGATCTGGTTCGCGCCCATCAGGCGGACGTCTGGCGATATCTGCGCTATCTGGGTTGTGACGCCACCGAAGCGGAAGACCTCACGCAGGAAACATTTCTGGCGGTGCTGCGGACGGCGTTCGAGCAGCGCTCCGCCGGCGAGACGGCGGCCTACTTGCGCCGCGTTGCCCGCAATCAATTGTTGATGCTCCGCCGCCGCGAAGGGCGCGAGCCGGCGATGATCGAACTCTCGGCTGCCGAAGACGTGTGGGCCAGCACCGTGATTGAAGGCCGGTTAGACCCGCACTTAGCGGCACTGGAAGACTGCCTCCGCACGGCCATCACTCCCCGCGTGCGCGAAGCGGTGGCGATGCACTACACAGACAAATTGTCGCGCGACGCGATTGCCGCGGCCTTAAAGATGACCGCCGACGGCGTGAAGACAATGTTGCGTAGAGCGCGTGCGGCGTTGGCCGAATGCATTGAACGAAAGTTACGCACCGAACCATAAAGCCGCGACCGCCGGTCGCGGAAGTTGGGGACGCCTGTTTCGGACAGATGTTGCGAATGAATCGGCCTGAAAGGCCGACATACGATAGCCCAGGGCGCAGCCCTGGGTAGGAGTAAGAGTGGGAATGCCGGAGCCCTGAAAGGGCGCGATACGCGAACGAGTTCAACCATATCGCGCCCTTACAGGGCTCACGTAGATTTTTTGGGATCGATCACCCAGGGCTGCGCCCTGGGCTATCGTATCGCAGCCCTTCAGGCTGCAAGAAGTGGCGGAAACGAATTGGCAGGGTCAACCCGTGACCCTCCCCCTGCCCCTCCCTGAAAGGGAGGGGAGTGATTTCTCAAAGGACGCGGCCATGAACGAAATGCACGAAGACAATAACGCCAACCAAATCGACGACCTGCACGATCGCCTGCTCGACCGCTCCCTGAGCGAACTGCTCGGCGGTGAACGGGCACCCGATCTGTCGGAGCGGATTCTGGCGGCCGCCGGGTGCCTGGGGCAACGCCCCAGTGAGGTTGGTGCTGAATCAACTGCCTCTGGGGCGATGCCCCAGCCACCCTTAACGCCCGCGAACGCCGAAGCCCCCGCCCCCGGCTGGCGTCAACTGGCACTCGCCGCCAGCCTGCTCGTGGCCCTAGGCCTGAGCATAACCGCCATCCTCTGGCCCGGCAGCGGCAAGCCGCCTGGTTCAATCGTGGTCCTGATTGACCGCAACGACAGCAAGTCGATGCCAGATCAAATCGATGCCCAAACAACTGCGATGCACAATGTTCGGAACTCCGGCACCGAGCCGGCCTCAGGGACACGGAATCAAAACCCCCAATCGAACGGCAGTCGTCCAAAAGTTGCCGCTGTGGATTCAGAAGATTCCTACTTGCGAAGGGCCCAGGAGTTCGCAAGGAAACGCGCTCATCTCTATGAATTGTCCCAACATATGGGTACCCCAAGCTCCCAGAGGGCCGAGGCGAAACAGCAACTTCTGATCGATTACCTAATTCAGCTTCGGAAGGAAATTACGCAACAACACGCGCTGGTTTTCGAGAAAAAAACTTCGCTGGCGACGTTCCAGAAGCAAAATGGATTGGCGGGGTCCCAGGCGGGACCCCAGGATCCCGTGCCGGATGCACTGATCGCTCAGGCGATTGAGGAGGATCCCGATTATCGGCTCAACGAGGCGCGAGTCAAGAAGCTCGAAATTGCGTTGGCCGATTTACTCACAGTGGTCAAAGGCCCGGGCCCTGATTCCCCGGTTCTCCGTGCCAAGCGCGAAGAGTTGAGCAAGATCAATGCGAGCCTGGAGCAGCGCAAGCAAGCGATTCGCAAGCAGATCGCCACTGACTGGAAGGAAGGACGAATTGTCCCGCGGGCGAAAGCTGAGCTTGAAGCACAGACCAATGAGTTGGCCTCCGCGGAAGCCACGCTCACAGAAATGGAATCGCAATTCAAGTCTCTCTCCAAGGACGTGGAAGACTTGGCCAATTCGACCGCTGATATAGATATCGATCGTCTCAGGGAAGAAGTGCAAGCCGAAGCGCAGGCGCTGTCCGCGTACGCCGCCGCCCATCCGCAGGCTGAACAGCCACCCACCGCCAGCCTGGCGATTGGCGGAAAAAGCAGTGTGACGAAATCGAGCGAGGGAATGACTCGCTATGAGTCACTAGTGAAAGAGTCAAATGCCGTACCGGCCCCTTCGCCAGTTCCCCCAGGCCCGTGGAAAGCTGGGGGCCAGATTCCGAGTGGCGTGCCGCAGTCTTTGGCATTGGGCGGGGTATCCCGCGGCTTCGGCCAGCGTCTGCGTACTGAGGCACTGTCGGGCAGTCCGGCCGTTAACTCCTTTACCGTGGTCAAGCCGACGTACGAGAACAAGAACCCGCAGCAATCGGCCCTGAGAGAACTTAAGCGATTCGATGATGACCGTGGTTCGTACACAGCAAACAAGGAATCACTGGCCCGCCAGATTGAGGACAAGCGGAAGCAGATTAACGGTTTGGAAGCCAAGGCCCGCGAACAAACCTCGTCACTTGCGACCGCAATCACCGCTCATTCCACAGGCCGTATACGATTGCCACAAGCGATAAATGACGGATACGCGGCCAGTCAAGACGGGGAGGACTTGCTGTCGTTTGCTCAGCCGCAAAAACCCGGTGCGCCCGCCAACGGAGTCAGCGACAGAGCGCTTAAGTCAATTGATCCGGCGCTGACAATTAATACCCCCGCCGACTTTAAGACGGCGCCGATGTTCGATGGACTGGTCACGGGCGTTCGCGTCAAAGGCGACGATACCTACGCGCACTTTTCGATCGGCTCGGACGCCGGTGTGCAAGTGGGCCATGAGGTGGAAGTGTTCCACGATGGAAAGTCGGTCGGAAAGATGGTCGTGATCCGCGTCACACCTGAGGGGTCGGTGGCCAAGATGGAACCCGGACACAAAGGCGAAATCGTCCGTGGCGATAGAATTGAAACCCTCACCAACGGCAAACTAACCGACGAACAACCTGCCCCTGCCGAACCCGAGCAAGGCCAAGGCCCGGGCGCGGGTGGCGATCGCTATCGCCACATTCAGGAAAACCCGTTCCTCGCGTCGCTGCAAGAACCGCTCTCGACGTTCTCGATCGACGTCGATACCGCCTCGTACTCCAACATCCGGCAGTTCATGATGGAACAGGGCGTGCTGCCGCCGCCCGACGCGGTGCGGATCGAAGAGCTGGTCAATTACTTCCACGACGACTACGCCCCGCCGCAGGACAAGCGGCCGTGTGCCGCGCATATCGAGGCGGCCCGCTGCCCTTGGCAGCCGGAGCATTATCTGGTCCGCGTGGCGCTCAAGGGACGCGAGGTGAAGAACGACACGCGGCCGCGGGCGAACCTGGTGTTTCTGGTGGATGTTTCAGGCTCGATGAACGAGCCGGACCGGCTGCCGCTGGTGATCCGGGGGCTCAAGCTCCTCACCGAGCAGTTGCGCAACGATGACCATGTGGCGATCGTCGTCTA
>JAIOQB010000287.1 GCA_021413585.1 Planctomycetia bacterium | reverse complement strand
GCACCTGTTAATTACACATAAGTCATGTTTTGGTATCGGCGCGACCGAAGCGGAGCCAGGCGAGGGCGAAGTCGGTCATGCGTCGGATTCCAATCCAGATGGCCTGGGCGCCTGGCGGGCGATCCGATTTGCGTCCGTTGTGACCGCCAAGTTGTGCTAGCAGAGGAATAAAAACTTTCAGCGGCGGCGCGGTTTCTGGCAGTGGTTCGTCGCTGACAACCTTCCACACCGACTTCCACTCCGGCTCGGCAAACACGGCATCGCAAGGCAGATCGGGGCATTCCCGGCCCAGGAACGTCACATGCATTACCCGCCAGGCCACGATCTTGTACATCGTCAGACAATTGAGCAACCGGGCGTTCGTTTCCAGCCGCACATCCTCCACACGACAGCCCGTCTTGTAAACGCGAAAGAACACTTCGATGCCCCAGCGGCGCATGTAGTAATCGATCGCCAGCAGCACCGCCGCAATGGTGTCGATCGGCAGCGAGGTGAGCAGCAACCAACTCACGTCCGTGCCGTCTTCCGGACCACCGACTTCCTCGACCAGGATCAGGTTGCAAACCACTTCCGGCAGACGCCCGCGCGCGTGGGGCGGCTTGATGCGAGCTTCGAGGGCACGGATTTCCAACGTGGCGGTGCGGGCCGCGCGGTGAGGCGTTTGCGGCAGTTCGATGACCCGCGTGGCCAGCAGCTTCGACGCGGCGACGTCGTCGAGTACCCTGCGATAGGCGTGCGGCCCCGCCTCCGGATCGGGCTCCGGCGTACGGCGGTCGAGCCTGGCCCGGATCACGAAATCCGCCGGCGTAGCCTGTTGTTGGGCATCGACAAAAATATCGTAAATATCGCATTCGCAATCGGCCACGCTGACGATCTGGGTAGCGGGATGGGCCGCCTGAAGTTCGCACGCCAGACGATAGCCCCTGAGCCAGCGAAAGCTTTCCTTTTCTTCGATCGGCAGGCTTGCGCGCTCTTTCGCCTTGCCCAAACTTTCAGCAGTGCGGCTGAAATAATCGACAGCGACCACCCCCAAGGAAATCCCCGTGGTCGTAAAGGCGAGATGGCTATGGTCGTAAAAGCCGAACCGCTGTTCGTCGTCGAGCAAGCCCGCGTCGCGGGGCGGGTGCGCGGTGAAGTCGAGTTCCGTGGTGTCTTGCACCAACAGCGCAACCGACTCTTCGTCGATCCGCCGTTCGGTTGCCAGGCGATGCGGTTGGAGTATCTTTTCCGGCGTCACGTTGCGGTTATTGAAGAACCGATACGCGGCTTGCGTTTCGGCCCAACCGTTGTGAGCGGCGTTGATGCTGGTCGCCGAGTCTGCTGCTAGATTTTCGAGAATGACCATGCTACGCTCGTTCAATCGTTGGTCGCCCAGGTCAATGCCTTCCAGTTCCGTGCTGATCCGTCGCTCCATTGCGCCGCTCCTTGCTGCCAGGGGAAACTTCAGTCCAATGAACTAAAGTCCCGGCGCAAATTGCGTGCCAAAGGCGGCTGGAATAATGAAAAATATCTCCCGGACTTATGTGTAATTAACAGGTGCAAGCACCCACCCTACTGTAGGTCGGCCTTGCCGAGGCGGACCTTGAGTTGACGCTCAAGAGCGAGGGCGAACCCAATGTGCACTTTGAGTGAACCACTTGGATTGATGCCTCAACAACAGGTCCAGTCCGGCAGACTGGACCTACTAGCCATACTGCAACCGCTCGGGCGATTGGCGCTGGATCGCCACTTCGATCAGCTTTGGGCCGTCGCCGCGGAGGGACTCGGCTACGGCATCGCTCAAAGCGTCGGGTTCGGTGACGCGGCAGGCGGGGACGCCGAAGGCTTGGCTCAGGGCGACGAAGTCGATCTCGGGCCCGGTCAGATCGAGGCCCATGTGATTTCCCGCCAGCGCGTTGGGAAGGCGCAAGTCGCGGCCCCCTATTTTGAGAATCTGGTACTGGGCGTTATTGGCAATGACGAACGTCACCGGAATGTGGTAGTGGGCGGCGGTCCAGAGTGCTTGGATGCCGTAGAGGGCCGCGCCGTCGCCGACGATCGCCAGCGTGGGCCGCTCGGGCCATGCCAGCCGCACGCCGATCGCGCAGCCCAAGCCCCAGCCGAGCGCCCAGCCGCGGTGGCCGAAATAACCGTCTGGCCGCTTGATGGCGCCGAGGCGCTCCAGCGCCGTGTTGGTGGTGGTGACGGCCTCTTCGATCACGGCGGCGTTCTCGGGGAGCACCCTGGCAATGCTGGCCATGAAGGTCAGTGGCGTCAGCGGGCGTGTCGACCGCTGCTGCTCGGCTTCCTGGCGAGAGGCTTGCTGCGCGGCTTTGTGTTGCTGGGCGAGCGCTGCCGCACTCTTTTCCGCGGCGGACTCTTGCTCGGCGGTCATGCACTGCAGTAAACATTCGGCCAACGCGATCAGCCCTGCCTTCGTATCGCCAAGCAGTCCCACCGCCAGCGGATAGTTCTTGCCGAGTTGATAGGGATCTTCGTCCAAGTGTACCAGCTTGATGTGTTCCGGAATCGCGCGGGCCGGCTCGTGATAGATATATTGTCGCATCAGATCCATGCCGCAGACCAGCAGCACGTCAAACTCGGCGAGGCGCTCGCGGATCTCCGGCGACCACAATGGCAGCCCGCCGGCAAACTGAGGATGAGACGGCGGAAAACCGAGCCGGCCATGCGTGGTGCCGGATTCGGCCAGCACCGGCGCGCCAAGCGTCTCCGCCACGCGCACCAGTTCCTCCACGGCATCGGCTTCCACCACGCGGCTGCCGCAAAGGATGCCCGGCCGCTTTGCGGAGAGCAGCACCGCGGTGGCCTGACGCAGCGCTTCAATCGGCGGCCGCACGCGGCGATCCAGCTTGGCGGCAGGTGTGATATCCAACTCCGCGCGCTGCATT
>JAIOQB010000028.1 GCA_021413585.1 Planctomycetia bacterium | reverse complement strand
AATCCGCTCGATGCCGCCGCGCGCTAACTGCCTCTCGTCGGCCATGTCGTACAGCCGATACTTAAAGCTCGTCGAACCGAGATTGGCAACCAGGATCTTCATGATCGAGCCATCCGACGCCGAGCCCGAGGGCACGGCGTGCAAGTTAATTGGAGTCGTCTCCCGCGTGGGTGACTGGGGCAACGCCCCAGAATCCTAAGTTCTGGGGCGTTGCCCCAGGCACACGGTCAATCACTTCCGCGGATCGACGCCAATGTTAAATAAAACGACTACGAAAACAGCGCTTCGGCCAAACCTTCCGCCGGACGGGGGATGACGTGGCTGGAGACCAGCTCGCCCACCTGGCTGGCCGCGTTCGAGCCCGCTTCGACCGCCGCCCACACGCTGCCGACGTCGCCGGTGACCACGGTGGTCATGTACGCGCCGCCGATCTGGATTCGCTTGTAGATCCGCACGTTGGCCGCTTTGGCCATCGCATCAGTGGCTTCGATCAGCGGCACGAGGCCGCGGGTTTCAATCAGTCCAATCGCATGTTCCATGGCAGTTGTCCTTGTGAGATAAAGGCGGCCGGGCCGAGCGCGATGTACAGGTCTTCGTGCGGACGCGGGATCACCTGCACGCTGACCACTTCACCGATCCGGCCCGCCGCGGCGGCTCCGGCGTCGGTCGCGGCTTTCACGGCGGCGACGTCGCCGGTGACAAACGCGGTGACCAGGCCGCTGCCGATCTTGTCCCAGCCGAGGAACTCGACGTTAGCCGCCTTCATCATTGCATCGCTGGCCTCGACCAGGGCCACAAAGCCCTTGGTCTCGATCATGCCTAGCGCTTCTTGGTTTTTCGCCATCTGTGGGGTCTCCGAAGGAAAAACAGGGTTGAACTTCTTGTCATCAAGGCGGGGTTTGCCGCCACATTCGCACTCTAAACTCGATAGATCTTTACTTGGGCTTAAACAATTCGCACCGCACGGCGTTCTCCAGGTCGGCCGCGTTCCCTTCATCCGTGTCGAGGTGGACTTCCAGCTTGCTGGTCTCGTCCGCCCGCACCAGCAGGTCCTCGAAAACAACGCTGCAAGACGAAACAATTCGCAGGCTCACTCGGTCGCCGTTCTTCACGCCATAACGGGCGGCGGTGCTGTGGTTCATGTGAACGTGCCGCTCCGCGCGGATCACGCCTTCCTTGAGATCGACGACGCCAGCCGGGCCCACGAGCACGCAACCCGGGCTCCCCGTCACCTTGCCGCTGGCCCGCACGGGGGCTTCGATCCCTAGCGAGATCGCATCGGTGAAGGCCAGCTCCACCTGGCTGAACGGACGGGTGGGGCCGAGAACGCGCACGCTCGGCAGCATCCGGCGGCGCGGACCAACGACCATCACCGTCTCGGCTGCCGCGAAAAAACCGTCCTGATACAGCGGCTTTTCCTGCGTCAACGTCTTGCCGGGGCCAAAGAGGATTTCAACGTGCTCGTCCGTCAGGTGGCAGTGGCGAGCCGAAATACTCACGACCAGTTCGTGCTCGCTCTGCGCCTTGCCGCCGCCAGCCGGAGGGGCCAGCCCCAGGACAACTTGACGAACGATCTGCTCGACTTGCTTGCGGTCGATCGATGCTGTGTGAATCATCACGTGCCTGATGCCGGAAATCCCGGCCGCTAGTCAAAGGTGCCTATCGGGGTGCTTAATGTCTAATGTCTAAATCCCAATGTCTAATGAAGGAGCTGCACACATTCTTTTTGGACATTGGGATTTAGACATTGGGATTTTTTTCTCTGTGCCTCTGTGGTGAAAAACCTTTATTCAGCCGTTGTCTGTTCCGCCCGCAATCGTCAGTGCCACCCCCGCCGCGACGATTCGGCTCCGCCAGTCTTCGCTGATTTCGTTGTCGACGATCAGCCGGTCGATCTCCGCCAGGGGGCAGAGGTGGGCCAGGCTGCTGTGGCCGAACTTGGTGCTGTCCGCCACTACCAGCACTTCGTCGGCCGCGGCGATCATCGCTCGTTGAGTTTCCACTTGCAGGATGTTGCTGTTGAAAAAGCCGCGATCGTTCACCGCCGCCACGCTGATCACCGCCCGCCGCACGTTGATGTCCCGCAGCATGGCGTTGGCGTAGGGGCCGATCGTGATACCGCTTCGCTTCAGCACATTGCCGCCGATCAAAACCAGGTCGCTATCGGTGCGCGATGCAAACAGGTTCGCCACCGGCATCGAGTTCGTCACCACTTGCAGCGGCCGGCCCGCCAGCAACTGCGCTACTTCGTACGCCACCTGCCGGTCTTTGAAGTGCGGGAACTCGGGGGACTGGCCGGTGTAAAACACGCCGCCGTGGGTCCGCCGGGCCACTCCCTGGTCTTCGAGGTATTCGAGGTCGCGACGCACCGTCGATTCGGAAACCGCCAGTTGGCCCGCCAGCTCGGGCAGCGAGGCAAAGCCCCGCACCCTGACCAGCTCGAGCAATTGCCCCCGCCGCTCGTCGGCCACTACCGGAGCCATAGGCGCGACCTCCGCGTGCGGTCGTGTCGTGTGTCAAAACGAATGCCGTGCAAATGGTGCATTGCAATCGAGTATCACCAAATGCGTTGCAGAATGCAATCACAAAATGAAGGAATAAGATGAGAATCTGTCACGTAAAAGATAGTTTATGTTCTTCCTGAATGCCAACGGCCAATCGATTATTGCCATAAGTGGTTATGCACAATGGGTTTCTATGTCATAATGCCTGCAGGTAGCGCAGTTTTTTGCAGCCTTGCAGGGCATCCGCCGTGGCCACGGTTCAGCAGTTATCCAAGCAACTCACGGAAAGGCCAAGCGAGCCGGAATCCTCCGACTTTCAAATCCGCACCTATGGCGGACCGGAGGATATCGGGCCATGGTTGGAGCTGCGCAGCGCTGCGTTTGCCAGGCAACGAGTGGGGGTCCGGCAATGGACGCCGGCCGATTTTGAGGCGGAGTTTCTCGGCCGCTGGTGGTGGCAGCCAGAGCGGATGTGGCTGGCGGAAAGTGGGCCGGAAAATAGCCCGCAAAAGCAGGTTGTCGGCGCCGTGATGCTCGCCATGCGGGGCGAGGGGGAGCAGGCCCGGCCGGTAGTGCATTGGTTGATGGTGCATCCTGGCTGGCGGCGGCGCGGGATCGCGCGGGCACTCACCACCCAATTGGAAGCTCGCGCCTGGGATTTAGGCTTCCGCCAGGTGTGGCTGGAAACGCATGCCCAATGGAGTGAGGCGGCGGCGTTTTACGAATCGCTGTGCTACGTAGCGAGAAGTTGACGTAACGCCGGGCCGCATTTTTTCGTTAATTCTGAAAATCTTAATGGCTTCTAAATAGGCAGCAGGGGGGGTGCTGCGGTAGACTGGACGGTAACAGGCGTGTAACACGCGTGCAGAGCAAGAGGCACCTTACAGGCAGCTCACGGCACGATGTGACGACCATCTCAGTGACTACGCTCTCAAAAATCCGCCATCGATCGCTGCGCGTCCGCAGCCGCGTTCTGCGCCCGGGGGGCACCGGGGACAGCGCCAACGCGCGGATTTTCCGACTCTTATATTCCCCACTTTTCACGCGGGCCCACCATTGCGCGGGTCGCCCCCGCGCGGGACCGTATTGACCACTCAACCGAGCTAAGCCCCCCAAGAACCATCGTAAATTGTGCGGCAGAAAGGCCGCAAGAGTTTGCGCGCTCGTTGATTCAGATTGTTGAATAACACAAGATTTTTCCAACCTCTTCAGGAGAAACGCTAATGTCCCGTTCCATCAAATTCTGGTCAGTGCAAACTCATTTTATTTTATTTCTAGTGGCGCTGTTCTGCGCTCCTGCTGTCGTCAATGCGAGCATGCTTATCACCATCACGCCGACTAGTTCCACAATTGCCAATCTGACTTTCACTGGCACAGGTGGTAGTGGCAGCGGCTCGTTCGATGGTTCGGGCACGCCACTGCGTGCGGCTCGCATCTCTCTGCTCACCGGGGGCACGGGTGTCGGCAATTTGTATGGGACTACGACGGGAGTCGGCGCGAGTTGGTCGTTGCAATCGGCCCTGCCGGGAGCCAGTACCTTGCTGACCTCCCAAGGATTTGTTCTTGGAAACCCATTGGCGTTCAATACAGTTGGCCCATTCACTGGAGGCCAAAATAAAATCATCATGTCCTTGTCGGGCAATAACACCGGTGGAGCGACCATCACCGGCACGATTACGGGTTTAACATTGCCATCCGGTTACACATGGGGTCCAACCGGTCAGGTTGGCACAGTCGCTTATGGACAAGGCAACACGGGTAGTACGGTAACCAACACCGGCACCTGGATCATCGCCTCAGGCGCCCCCACCGACTTCTACTGGACCGGCGCCAAGGCCGACGGTAAGTGGAACACCGCCAGTGGCGGAACCAATTGGGCCACGGCAATCGCCGGCACCCCCGATCCAGGGAGCTTTGCGCCCACCACCGGCAGCAAGATCTTCTTCACCGCCAACGGCGCCGCGGCCTCCGGCACCACCACCGTTGAGGCGGCCTATTCGATCGATAGCCTGAACTTCAATTCCAATGCCAGTGGCGGCTACACGATCAACGCGGGCGCGGCTGGCGCTCTGACCCTCAACAGCGCCACCACCGGCATCGTGGTCAACAGCGGCGTGGGACCAACTGTCATCAATGTTCCCATCACGCTCGCCAACTCGCAAACGTGGACCAACAACAGCGCGAATACGCTGACTATCTCTGGCAACGTCGGCGGCGCCTTCAATCTCACCACCAACGGCACCGGCACCACGATTCTCTCCGGCACCAATAGCTTTGTGAACACCACCATCAGCGCTGGCGTGCTGCAAATCGGCACCGGCGGCGCCACCGGCACGCTCGGCTCCGGCACGGTCATCGATAATGCCAGCCTGGTGTTCAAGCGGAATAACAGCCTCTCTGTCAGCAACGCGATCAGCGGCACGGGGTCCGTCACCCAGGCCGGCGCGGGGGGGACGACGACGCTCTCTGGCAACAACACCTACAGCGGCACGACGACGATCTCCGCCGGCACGCTGATCGCCGGCGACAACGTGGCCTCGACCACGGTGCTCAACTCGGCCCTGACGGCGGACAGCACCACCGATCAATTCACTCTGTCCGGCAACACGCTGGTCAACGGCAACAAGGTGATCTTCGGCGGCACGACCGTGCCCACGGGTTTGACTGCGGGGACGGCGTACTTCGTGCGTGACGTCTCGGGCAACACGTTCAAGGTTTCCGCCACCAGCGGCGGCAGCGCCATTGATCTGACGAGCAATGGCACCAGCGTGGTCGCCACGCGCCCCGGCGCATTCGGCTCGACCACCAGCGCCGTCGTGCTCGGAGACGCCAATAGCGGCGGCAATGCGATCAGCCTCTTGACCGGCGGGGCGTTCACGGTCGAACGGGCGCTGACCGTTGCCAACCAGGGAGGCGGGACCACGATCGGCGGCAACACCGACAACACCTCGACGTTCTCCGGCACGGTCACGCTCAACAAGGATCTGACCGTTTCCCAGGTGGCCACCACGGGCAGCAACGCGCTGCAACTCAGCGGCGGCATGAGCGCTGGCACCGCGGGGACGAAGACCGTTACGTTTGCCGGCCCTGGCACGATCAACGTCGCTACCACCGGCATCTCCGACGGCTCGGGCGCTGTGGCGGTTCATGTTACCGGCGGAACGGTGAAGTATTCCGTGGCCAACTCCTACAGCGGCGACACGACGATCAGCCAGGGGGCGCTGAAGCTCGGCGCGTCGAACGTGATTGCCAACGGGATCTCAAAAGGCAACGTGGTGCTCAACCCGACCAGCGGCACGGCGACGTTCGATCTGGCCGGATTTAACGATACGATCAACGGGCTGTCCAGCAGCGGCGCAGGGAGCAGCGTCGTGGACAACACGGCGGCGGGAACTAGCTCTTTGCTGACCGAGGGAGACTTTGACGTCAGCAGCACGTTCGGCGGCGTGATTCAAAACAGCGGCGCTGCGGCCACGCTGGCCTTGACCAAAGTCGGCGCGGGGACGCTCACGCTGACCGGCACCAACACGTACACCGGCGCGACGAACGTCAACGCCGGCAAGTTGGTGGTCAACGGCAGCCTGGCGGCGGGAAGCACGGTCACCGTGGCGGCCACCGCCACGCTGGGCGGCACCGGCACGATCGGCGGCAACGCGGTGATCAAGGGGATCCACAACCCTGGCAACTCCCCCGGCATCCAGACGTTTGCCGGCAACCTGACGTACAACGGCGGCGCGTCGGTCGTCAACTGGGACTTGAACAACAACACGGTGGTCAACCAACCAAATCCGAGCGCCGTGTTCGACACGATCGTGGTCGGCGGCGATCTGAGCTTCGTTGACCCCACTACGCTCAATT
Organism: Planctomycetia bacterium; assembly: GCA_021413585.1. Classification (GTDB taxonomy): domain Bacteria; phylum Planctomycetota; class Planctomycetia; order Pirellulales; family UBA7805; genus JAIOPX01. The sequence continues at coordinate 9,513 of JAIOQB010000028.1, read as the reverse complement.
TGCATTTCAACGGCGCCGGCAGCGCGGTGGACTGGAGCGACGCTTTCTGGGGAATCTCGCACATGGGAACCAACGGCTGGCTGGTGTACGACGTGGCAGGCAACACGACCGGCTTCGATAAGCTGGGGCTGGTAACCACCGACTGGCTGGACGGCCAGGGAGACAGCTTCAGCGGAGCGGTGATCCCCGGATCGGGATTCTTTATTACCCAGGAAGGCAACGACATTTATTTGAACTACAGTGCGGCGCCGGAGCCGGGGACGTTTGTACTGGCGCTGTTTGGACTGGCCACGGTGGGGTTCGTCGGGTGGCGTAAAGTTCGACGCCCGCGCGTTTAGCCCCGGGCTCCGCCCGGGGGTTGCAGCACCAACTAGCTGATGTGGACGTGTTCGCCAACCACGCTCAGCCGCCCCGCGGCGAACAGCCGCAGGGCTGCGGGGTACGCTTCGCACTCGGCGGCGAATACGCGCGCGGCGAGCGACTCGGGGGTGTCGCCCGGTTCGACCGGCACCGTTCGTTGCAGGATGATCGGGCCGTGGTCGTATTGGTTGTCGACGAAGTGGACGGTGCAGCCACTTGTCTTCTCGCCCGCTTGCAGCACGGCCCGATGGACTTTCAGGCCGTACATGCCGGGGCCGCAGTAGTTGGGAATCAGCCCGGGGTGAATGTTCATCACGCGGTTGGCGAAGTCGGGCGGGATCGGCACCAGCTTGAGATACCCGGCCATCGCCACTAGATCGACGCCCGCCGCGCGGCAGGGGCCGAACACCGCTTCGCCGAACTCGGCCGGAGTGGCGCAGTCGCGCGGATCGACCACCAGTCGCGGAATGCCCGCCGCTTCGGCGAACTTCAATCCGCCGGCCTTCGGGGAACTTGAAACAACCAGTTCAATCCGGGCGTCGAGCTGGCCGGCCGAGATCTGGTCGATGAAGCTCTTAAGCGTTGTGCCGCCGCCCGAGATCAGGACAGCGAAGCGAAGAGGGGATTTTTGCAACGTGCGGTCCATGAATCTCACCGCCTAGTGCGGGATGACGAAGTTGTGGTATGGCATCCCGCGGCGTGAATTGTAGATTATCCGGACTGCATGCACAGGTCAGCCTTCACGGACACTGGCAATGCCAGTGGCACACGGAAGGAGAAAGGCAGGGTCGGAGCGCAAGATTGGGGCAACGCTGCAGAACCAACAACGCTTCCCCTGCCTTGCTCTCTTGTCCGTGTGCCACTGGCTTTGCCAGTGCCGGCAGCACCAATACCGTTGCGAAAAAAAAATCACTTCCCGTCGTCGTCCGCAATCACCTTCAGATAAAGTACAAATCCCAATTGCGGCGACTCTAAAAACTGTGCATCCCCGGTCAATTTCTCGAAGACAAATTCACCGGCCAGCACTTCGCGCATCACGTACTCAAGATTCTCCTGGATCGCGGCGACTAGTTCGCCGGATTCGGTGACCAATCCGATGGCAATTCGGTCAGTGAATTCGCAGCCCGCCGATTTGCGGAAGTCCTGGATCACGCGCACGACGTCGCGGGCGAGGCCTTCCCGCTCCAACTCCGGCGTGATTTCCGTGGCCAGCACGATCACGCACTGTTCTCCTTGCGCCGCGGCCCAGCCGGGTTTGGCTTGCAGGCGGACTTGGATGTCTTCGGTGGTCAGCTCGACTTGCTCGCCGCCCGGCAGCTTGAGCGCGGCGGCGCCGGTTGATTTAAGCGAGGCGAGCAGGGCGCCGGCGTCGGTCGCGGCGATCGCTTTTTTCACCTCGGGCATCAGCTTGCCCACGCGCGGGCCAAGTCGCTTGAAGTCGGGCTGCACCTGGTACGTGATGTACTCCTCGGCGTGCGTGGAGAACTCGACCAGCTTCACATTGAGTTCGTCGCGAATCAGCGCCGCGTGGGCGGCGAGCCAGTCGCGATGCTTCGCGTCCGCCAAAATCACCTCGACCTTGGCCAGTGGCTGGCGCACCTTGAGCTTCGCCTCCGTCCGGGCAGCACGGCCCAGCGACGAGATTTCACGCACCAACTGCATCCGCTCGGAGAGCAGGACGTCGATCGCGGCCCCCTCGGGCACAGGATAGTCGCACAGGTGGACGCTCGCCGTCGCCCGGTCGCCGCACACGCCGGCCAGGTTTTGCCACAGGGCTTCGGCGGTAAACGGCACGAACGGCGCGACGAGCTTCGCGGTTTGCAGCAGGCATTCGTACAGCGTCCAATAGGCGTCGAGCTTGTCGCGGTCGCGTTTGTCGGCACTCCAGAACCGGTCGCGGCTGCGGCGGACGTACCAGTTGGACAGCGCGTCGACGAACCGGGTGAGTTGCCCACAGGCGGCGTAGTTGTCGTAGGCGTCCATCCGCTCGACCACCGCGGCGGCCGTGCGGGCCAGTTCGCTTAAGATCCAGCGGTCGAGTTCTCCCCGCTCGCGCGGCGGGCGATAGCTGGCGGCGGCCGCCAGGTTCGCCGGCTCCAGCGGGCCGACCTTGCCCTGCAACTCGGCGGCCGGATCGAATCCGTCAATGTTGGCATAGATCACAAAGAAGCTGTACACGTTCCACAGCCGGAGCAGGAACTCCGGGATGCTCTCTTTGATCGCCTTTTCGCTGTAGCGGATCGACGTCCACGGCGGCTGATTGGCGAAGAAGTACCACCGCAAGGCGTCGGCCCCGTAGCGGTCGAAGATTTCGGAGGGCTCGCGGTAGTTCCGCTTTTGCTTCGACATCTTTTGCCCGTCCTCGCCGAGCATGAGGCCGAGGACGATGCAGTTGCGGTAGGGATGGGGGAAGGGGGAGGTCGGAGGTTGGAGGCCGGAGGTCGGGGACGCGCAAGCGGTAGTTGGGACTTCTTTCCGACTTCCGACTTCCGACTTCCGACCTTGATCCTCCGCCTTCCGATCTCCAAACAAAAGCGTGCTGATCGCCAATAGGCTGTAGAACCAGCCGCGGGTTTGGTCGAGTGCTTCGCTGATGAAGTCGGCGGGGAACTGCTCGGAGAATTGTTTCACGGCGCCGCTTGGCCCGTCCGGCCCGCGATAGCCCCACTGGGCGAACGGCATCGCCCCGGAGTCGAACCAGCAGTCGATCACGTCCGGGACGCGGCGCATCCGCGCGCCAGGCGAGAAAGGCGAATCGTACGTCACCGCGTCGATGTAGGGCTTGTGAACCTTAAGGTCTTCGGCCAGCTCGGGGTTCTTCTTCTTGGCCGCGGCCCAAACGTCGATTCCTTGCACGCCCGGCTTTGCAAGTAGTTCGTCGTAACTGGCGATTGCCTCCTGCGTGCCGGTCTTCTCGCAGACCCAAATGGGGAGCGGCGTGCCCCAGTATCGCTCTCGAGACAAGGACCAATCGACGTTCGACTCCAGGAAGTTGCCGAATCGCCCGTCGCGAATATGTTCGGGGAGCCAGTTAATCTGACGGTTGTTCTCCAGCATCTGTTCTTTGAACTGGCTGGTGCGGATGAACCAGCTTTCGCGGGGGTACTGGATCAGCGGATCCTGGTCGGCCCGCCAGCAGAAGGGGTATTCGTGGAGGTATTGTTCTTGGTGATAGAGCAAGTCACGGTGCTTCAAATCGCGCGAGATGTCCTTGTCGCACTCTTTGACCCAGCGGCCAACGCAGTAGTCGGGAGCTTCCGTGGTGAACTTGCCGTCTGGAGCAACGGCGTTGATCAGCGAAGGGCCTTCACCATCGACAAACCTTTGTCGCTCTTTGCTTAGAACCTCATAATCAACTTCACCGAAGGCTGGCGCTTGATGCACGACGCCGGTTCCGGTGTCGATCGTGACAAAGTCGGCGGCCACAACACGCCAAGCTATTCGTTGCGACTTACCGTCCTTTAGTGTCCCCACCTTGCCACCGCCCGCTGTGCGGCTGTTGTAGAAAGTAGAAAATGGGGGGAGATAGCCACGGTCAACCAGGGTCGAGCCAGCGAAAGTTGCCTCAACGGTCAATTTGTGTTTCAGCTTAGCGGCGACAGTTTCCACAAGACCAGACGCCATGACGAGAACGACATCGTCGTCTTCATCCCTTACTCGTGCATACTCCAAGTCGGGATTAACAGCCACGAACTGATTGCTAGGTAATGTCCACGGAGTCGTCGTCCACACCAGCAAATACGCATCAGTTTCATCCCATTCCTTTTCGTCCAATAACGGGAAGAGCACATACACGCTCGGATCCGCCACCTCGCGATAGCCCAGGCCCACTTCGCCGGCGCTCAGCGCGGTGCCCCCTTGCGCCCACCACCAGACGATCTTGTGCCCTTGGTAGAGCAACCCGCGCTCGTGAAAGTTTTTCAGCGCCCACCAGACGCTCTCCACGTAGCTCTGGTGATACGTGACGTACGCTTCGCTGAGATCGATCCAGAAGCCGATTCGCTCGGTCAGTCGCTCCCATTCCTGCATGTACCGCCAGACGCTTTGCTGGCACTTTTGGATGAACGGTTCGATGCCAAAGGCTTCGATCTCTTCCTTCGAGTGGATGCCCAGTTCTTTGCACACCTCGACTTCGACCGGCAGGCCGTGCGTGTCCCAGCCTGCTTTGCGCTGGCAGAGGTAGCCGCGCATCGTTTTGTAGCGCGGGAACAGATCCTTCATCGCCCGGGTGAGGCAGTGCCCAGGGTGCGGCATGCCGTTGGCCGTCGGCGGGCCTTCGTAGAAGACGAACTTTTCCGCCCCGGCGCGGGCGTCGAGCGTTTGCTGATATATCCCCTGTTCGCGCCAGAACCGGCCGATGCGGGCTTCCAACTCGGGGAAATTGGCCGATCCTTCGACGAGTTCAAACATGGCGGAAAATCGGGGAGAGAGCGGCCGGGGCCATGGGGCGGGCCGGGGGTGAAAACGAACAGACGAATAGACCGCGCCGAGGGGGAATTTTCAATTGCCCGGTGGGCCGGACAAGGTGCGAAAGGTTTGAAGGGTGTGAATGTGTGAAGGGGACGCGCAGGCCACCCTTCACACCTGTGTCACCCTTCACACGTTCACACCCTTCGCACTCTTCACACCCACGTCCGTCAGCACACCCAGCACCAGCGTTCTCAGCTTCGGCTCGGCCGTGGCGGCGATGGCCAAAATGTCTTCGATCTTCGCGGGCTTGAGTTGCTCGGGGATGCACATGTCGGTGACGACGGAGAGCCCCAGTACTTTCATGCCGGCATGCACGGCGACGATCACTTCCGGCACGGTGGACATGCCGACGACGTCGGCCCCGATGGTGCGGAGGAATCGGTATTCGGCCCTTGTTTCCAGGTTCGGCCCGGTCACCGCCACGTACACGCCCCGATGGGCGGTGATGTTTTCACGCTTCGCCACCGCCAGGGCCGACTCGATCAGGGCCGGATCGTAGGGAGCGCACATGTCCGGGAATCGCGGCCCCAGGGCGTCTTCATTCACGCCGATCAAAGGGTTGCCGTTCATCAGGTTGATGTGGTCGTCGATCACCATGATGTCGCCGCTGGCGTAGCTCGGGTTCATGCCGCCGCAGGCGTTGGAGACCAGCAGCAACTCCGCTCCCATCGCCCTCATCACGCGCACCGGAAACGTGATCTGCTGCTGCGAATAACCTTCGTAGGCGTGAAACCGCCCCTCCATCGCCACCACTGGCAATCCGGCCAGCGTGCCGCAGACGAGTTGGCCGGCGTGGCTGATCGACGTGGAACGGGGAAAGTGCGGCAGCGAGGCGTATTCAAACGACGCCTCGGTATGAATCTCGCGGGCGACCGAACCCAGGCCGGTGCCGAGGATCAGGCCGACGCGCGCGGGGCCGGACCATTTCTGGCGGATGACTGCGGTGGCTTCGTCGAGTTGTCGTTGGAGCTGGAGCATCGTGATCCATCCAGTGAGCGGCACGGCGCGGGTGCCTGGAGCAACGCCCTAGTCGAGTTGCATCCATTTCGTCTGGGGCGTTGCCCCAGGCACCCATGCCGTAAGCTTAACCTCTACTCGTCAAACTCTTCGTCGATCTCCGCGTCTTCGTCGGCCGTTTCGCATACCTCGCCCGGCTTTTGGCCGGTCGCCTCGGCGCTGTCGCCGCCATAGCCGTCGTCGTCTTCGTCTTCGAAGTCGTCGTCGAAGTCGTCGTCGAAATCGTCGTCGAAATCTTCTTCGTCGAACTCCTCTTCGGCCAGTTCGCTCTCGACCGACTCCAGCGGCAGAGCGGCCCCCTCGGCGTCGTCGCTCCAGGGATCGTCGGCCGACGCGGGCGTGGTGGATTCGTCTTCTTCGTCTTCGTCGTCGATCTGATTCGCGGACATCGAGGGTTTTCCTGAGTGGTTAAAATGCCGCCGGCAAGGGGCAGCGTTGATGGTGGCTTGTTGTTGGTATTGGAGGGGCCGACCGGGGGCCTAGCCGAGACCTCCAAGCCCCATATGCTCTTAGATTAGGGCATCGAAGGCAACTGGGAAGACAAATGGTTCCCGCCCGAGGCCGTTTTGTCAAGCAACAGCCCGGGAAACGCGGGTATAGCCCACGGCTCTGTCGTGGGGTGAAGCGTGGCCTAGAGTAGCATTCCCAACAAAGGGCGAGCCGGACCTGCTGCAGCCGGCAAACAAAAGGTACGGCCCGGCCAGGCCGAACCTACTTTGGGCCCAAATAAAGAAGGGCAGGCCCCGCCAGAACGACGAGGGCCTGCCCAACAGGGGGTGAGAAAGCCAAAGTTAGTGAGAAGCCGCCGCACACGCCGGGGCTGAGTGAGCCACGGTAGCGACTCCCTGATTGAAACCTAGCGGAATTTTTCCGGGAGTCAAAATGGGCGGTTTGGAATTGCCATGCGAAGAATGGATTTTTTGAACCCGAGGGCCACGGGTGCCGGATTTGCGGCATCTATTGCCCACTTTGGCGGTGCCGCCACGGCAGGCGATTGAATGGCGGCACTTCTTCGTGCTCCCTCACCTCGCCTCTCTCCCCAAGGAAGAGGGGTAGCTTGAAGTCAGCCGTTTGATGGCTGCCAGGCACGCTTCGAGTCCGACCGCCGGCTCCTGGCAGGCGTAGTTTTCGCAGACGAGCAGCGTCACGTTCTCGGGGATGGCGGTTCTCCCTTCAAATAGCGCGTCGAGCGCCGCCGATCGGCCCGCGGTGGCGGCGCCGTCCCGGCAGGCGATGCCTTTCGGCGGCAGCAGTTGGTGACGCAGTTCGGCCAGCACGTCGGCGGTGGGGGCCTTCGCAGCAGCGCGGTCGCCGCCAGACCGTTGCCACTGGGGACCGATTCGTCGGTCAGCGGCTTCTGCCGGGCGATGAGCTGCTCGTGGTCATCGGCGGTGAAGAAGAACCCGCCGCCGCCGGTTTTGTCCAGAAAATGCGTAAGTAGCACTTCGGCCAGCGACACCGCGCGGACGATCAGTTCCTCGCGAAAACTGGCCTCGTAGAGCGTCACCAGGGCCTGAATTAGGCCGGCGTAATCGTCCAAAAACGCCTCGCCATGCGATTTGCCGCCGCGCCATACGTGCCACAGCCGGCCGTCGTCGCGGCGCATTTGCTGCCAGATGAAATCGGCGGCGCGATGGGCGGCCTCCAGATACCGCGGCTCATCGAGAGCGCCCGCCGCTTCCGCCAGGGCATCGATCGCCAGGGCGTTCCAAAAGACCAGTACCTTGTTGTCGAGCCCTGGAGCGATCCGTTGCCGCCGCACCGCCAGCAGCTTATTGCGGGCGTCGGCCATTTCCTGCCGCAACTCGTCTTCGGGGCGATCGAGCAGACCGGCCCATTGATGCAGCGTTTTGCCTAGGTTGAGGATGCTATGCTCTTCAAAGTTGCCCTCTTCCGTCACGTCGTAAACGCGGCAGAACCGCTCGCCAATTTCGTCCCCCAGCACGGCGCGAATTTCGCCCGGCGTCCAGACGAAGAACTTCCCTTCCACTCCTTCGCTGTCAGCGTCCTGCGTGCTGTAGAATCCGCCGGCCTCGTCTTGCATCTCATTGAGCAGGTAGTCGAGCGTGCCGCGGACGACGGACGCATACTCTGGATCGCCCGTCAGGCGCCAGGCGTCGGTATACGTCCGTGCAAGCAGGGCGTTGTCGTAGAGCATCTTTTCAAAATGCGGCACCAGCCATTGGCGGTCGACCGAATAGCGATGGAAACCGCCGCCGAGATGCTCGTAGATGCCGCCGCCGGCCATGTGGTCGAGCGTTTTGCGGACCATATCGAGCACGCCCGAGCGGCCCTCGCGGAGGTAAAACCGCATCAGCAATTGCAGGTCCATGGCGTGCGGGAACTTGGGCGCGCCGCCAAAGCCGCCGTAGGTGAAGTCGAACATTCGCTCTAGGGCAGCGACTGCGGTGGCAAGTTGCTGGACGGTGAACTCCGGACGGGCAAGGGCCGGCAAGCTGCCCATGGCACCCGTGCTTTCTGCCGCATTCGCCGCGGGATTGCCCGTTTGCCGCACATGCTCCGTCAATTGCTCCGCCTGCTCGATTGCCGCCGGGCGGCGGTTGTGCCACAGGTCGGCCACGGCCCGCAGCACCTCGTCGAAGCCGGGCATACCCATGCGGCGTTCGGGGGGCCAATAGGTGCCGCCGAAGAACGGCTGTCCGTCGGGCGTGAGGAACACCGACATCGGCCAGCCGCCGCGGCCGCTGATCGCCTGCACGGCCGCCATGTAAATGTGATCCAGATCGGGCCGCTCCTCGCGATCGACCTTGATCGACACGAAGCTGTCGTTGAGTTGCCGCGCCAGCGCCTCGTTCTCAAAGCTCTCGTGCGCCATCACATGGCACCAGTGGCAGGCAGAGTAGCCGATGGAAAGAAAAATCGGTTTGTCTTCCTTGCGGGAACGCTCTAGCGCATCGGGCCCCCACGGAAACCAGTCCACCGGGTTGTCCTGGTGCTGGAGCAAGTAAGGGCTGGTGGAGGTGGCGAGGCGGTTGGGCATATGAAGGGCTATCTGCTGTCAGCTTTGTTATTGCGCAGGTTCACGCCGTTTTTCCGGCTGATAGCCGATAGCCGACAGCCCCTTCACTTAAACGTCTGCCCCGGCCCCGGAAATGTTCCTTCGCGAACATCGTGGCGAAATCGGCCCACGGCGTCGGTAATCTGATTGCCCAGATCGGCGTAGGCTTTCACGAAGCTGGGGACGTAGTCGCTCGACAGGCCCAGCAGATCGTGGATGACGAGAATCTGGCCGTCGCAGTCGGCACCGGCGCCGATGCCGATCGTGGGGATCGAAATCGCTTTGGTGATCTCGCGGGCCAGGTCGGCGGGGATGCATTCCAGCACCACGGCAAACGCGCCGGCCGCTTCGGCCGCTTTGGCGTCAGCCATCAGGCGTTCGGCGTCGCGCTGCACGCGATACCCCCCCAGCGTGTGAACCGCCTGCGGCCGCAGTCCGCAATGGGCCATCACGGGAATACCGGCCCCCACCAGCGCCGCGATCACGTCCGATTGATCGGCCCCTCCTTCGAGCTTCACCGCCTGGCAGGCGGACTCCTTCAAGATGCGGCCAGCGTTTTCAATCGCCTTGTACGGACCGAGCAGGTTCGACGGAAACGGCATGTCCACCACCACCAGGGCATGCTCCACCGCGCGGCCCACGATTTC
>JAIOQB010000258.1 GCA_021413585.1 Planctomycetia bacterium | reverse complement strand
CATGGTTGCATCGGCGCCGTCGATCCTGTGCGCACGTTCGGTAACGCCGAACAAAAAGCCCGACTGCTCCCCCAACTGGCGAGCGGCCGTAAGCTGTCGGCGTTCGCGCTCACCGAGCCGGGCGCGGGATCGGATCTCACCGCTCTCAAGACTCGCGCCGAGCTCGTCGGCGATCATTACGAAGTCACCGGCGAAAAGCTCTTCATCACCAACGCCGTCCCCGGTCGGCTCATCGGCTTGGTGGCGCTGATCGATAAGAAGCCTGCCGTCTTGATCGCGGAGCTGCCCGAGGCCGAGACCGAGCAGTTCAAGATGGTGCACTACGGTTTGTACGCTCTCAAGAACGCTCACAACAAGGGCTTGATCTTCCATCGTTTTCGGGTGCCTCGCGAGAATTTGTTGACCCCGAAAGTCGGCGACGGGCTGACGATCGCGTATCACGGACTCAACCTCGGCCGGCTTGCTCTTTGTGCCGGGGCGGCGGCGAACCTGCGGGTCTTTCTCGCGAATATGCTCCCCTGGGCTCATTATCGGCGTACCTATGGGCAACCGATCGATGTCCGCGAGCTGGTCAAACGCCGCATCGCTCGCCTGGCCGCCCTCATGGCCGGGTGCGACGCCCTGGTGGCGTGGGGCAGCAGCCTCATCGACCAGGGCTATCGAGGCGAACTCGAAGCCATCATTGCGAAAATCTTCGGCAGCGAGGCCCAGAAGGAGGCGGCCGTCGAACTGTTCATGAAGACCCACGGCGGCCGCTCGTTCCTCCACGGCCATCTCTTCGGCGACAACGTCCACGAATATCTCGCCCCGTGCATTTACGAAGGCGAAGGCGAAATGCTCGGCATGGCCTTCTTCAAATCGCTCGTCAAAGCTCACGGCCAGACCTACTTCGAACCGCTCGGCAAAGCTCTCGCCAAACATCAAATGACGGGACTCAATCCCGCAAATCCGCTGCATCTCTGGCGCTTGCGAAATGAACTGGGGAAATACGCCAAGTGGTCGCTCAACCGGTCCGTGCTGCCGCGCGACCGCCAGACGTTGACGAATCTGGCGCCGTTTCTCAAGGACCATCTCGCGTTCGCTCTCGATGGGTGTCAGAAGCATGCCGTCGAACTCTCCGCAGCGCTGCGGACGCATCAACTCAAACTGGCCGACCGCCAGTGCCGCATGGGAGAGCTTTCGCAGCGCGTGCAGGACACGATCACGATGTTGGTGACGATCCAGTGGTCCCGCGGCAAAGGCGAAATCGCCAAACTCGCGACCTGGGTCTTATGCGAAGACCTTCGCCGCAAACTCACGGGCGACCGGGCGAACGACCATTACTTCCGCGAAGTCTCACGGTTGTCCGACATGATCGTCGCCGGAGGTTTCGATGAACTCGCAGGCGTGCCGCAGCAGGATATTTTGATGCGTTACGATCGGTCGGTTTGACGCCGCATTCGCGTGCAACGTGGCCCGCACGAATTCCGATTCTGACGCGGCTTGCGCGCCGTCAATCCCCTTTTGAATTGTCCGTCGTCGCATTGGTTTCCATCTGGTCCACTCCCGCTAAGGTACCGATCAGAACGGTTCAAAATGTAGACATCCCGATTCGGAGCGTGCAACAAAATTCCGAGAATTGCTTGCCCGAAGAAATGCCCCCATGTTCTAATTCTTTCGGTGTTACCGCGCCGGCCATTGCTACAGCGCGCAAGACCTGTGTTAAAGCGCGCACCGGCGCGGTAATCACCGTTCGGCTTGGTTTTTGTCCCTATGCGGCACAATCGCTAGGGATGATTGCCCTGCGGTTGGCCGCCTTGCTTGCGGCAGCCGATTGCGACAGGGGTGAGAAAAGGGGACGCGGACGGGACGCGGACCGATTCTCATTCGTTTTAGATTTACGGAGTAAAACTCATGGTTCGTTCGATGCCGTTTTTTCTTGTTGGCATGATCGGGATTGTCGTGTTGGCGGGCTGCGGCCAATCAGACCAGCCGGCCAAGGCCAAGAGCGCCGGCGGCAAGATTCCCGAAGGCGAGGCGGGGGATTGGAAAACGCACGACTTCTCGAAGGGCGAATTTTCCGTTGCGATGCCGCCGGGATCGACGGGGCCGAAAGAGAGACAGGAAAAGAACAAAATCCCCGAGGGGGTCGTCGAGACGACCACGGTCTCGTTCGTGGCTGCGGACAAGACCGCGTGCTCAAGAACCTGACCGACGACCAGCGGCTCGACTTCATGCTGGACAACGTGGGAAAAATGCTGGCCGCCAAAGTCAAAAGCGAAAGCAGCATCACCCAGGGCACGTCGCGCGGCAAGTCGGCGGAAATCGACGTGGGCGGCGCCAGAGGACTGTTGCGCGTCTTCGTCACCAAGACTCGGAACTATCAACTCATGGTCTTGGGACCCAAAGACGGGGCCGGTGCCACGCAAGGGGCGAAGTTCTTCGAAACCTTCCAGATCGAAGGCAAATGAACCGCCAACGTTCTTAGTCGTTCGCTACGGCGTCGCGTCGTCGGAGGAGAAAGGGACGCGAAGAAGGTCAGCCAACAAACGGTCCGCGTTCCGGTCCGCGTTCCCTTTTGAGTTCGCCGCTGTTACCGCGCCGGCCATTGTTACGTTGAACTAAACCGCTCCGCGGTGGTCTGTTCGCTGTTTTTTGCATCCGGCATGGCGACCTGAGCGCGGTTGGTTTTCTTCGTTTCCTGTCGTTTCTCCTTACTGTACTTCCTTTCTCCTTTCTCCTTTCTCCTTTCTCTTTTCATCTTCGGCTTCTTCCTTCATGCTGGAAGGGACGCAGTTTCCCAGCGGCTGGCGTCGTTTCTTAAGGAGACGTCGTCATGACGCCGTTACGGCAGCGCTATGTCCAGGATCTGCGCCTGCGCAACAAGTCGCCGCGCACCATCGAAACCTATGTTCTTCGCGTGGCCCTGTTTGCCAGGCATTTCGGGTGTTCTCCCGAGCGGCTCGGGCCGGAGCATCTGCGCAGTTACCAGGAGCGCCTCATCGCGCGGAACGTGTCGTGGAGCACGTTCAATCAAGCAGTCTGCGCGCTGCGATTTCTCTACCAGGTGACGCTGGGTCGGTCCGAAGCGATTCGCCACTTGCCGTTCGCCAAGAGGCCGCGGATCGTGCCGACGGCGCTCAGTCCCGAAGAGGTGGTGCGGTTTCTTGACGCGGCATTGCCGGGCCGCGATCGCATGCTGCTCGACGTGATTTATTCGTGCGGATTGCGACTTAAGGAAGCGCTCGGCCTCCAGGTCGGCGACATCGACAGCGCCCGCATGGCGCTCCGCATTCGCCACGGCAAGGGGCAGAAGGAACGCCTCGTGCCCTTGTCGCCACGACTGCTAGCGGCGCTGCGGATCTACTGGCGCGAGCATCGCCCCGCGACCTGGCTTTTCCCAGGGATCAAGGCGACCGTGCCCTTGACGGACGGCACGGTGCAGCGGATCTGCAAGCGCACGGCCCAGCGAGCGGGACTGAGCAAACAGATTTCTCCGCACACGCTGCGCCATTCTTTTGCGACGCACTTGCTGGAAGCCGGCGTCGACCTGCTGAGCGTGCAAGCGCTCCTGGGTCACAGTCACTTCAACACCACGGCGAAGTACCTGCACATCAGCATGCGGCGGCTTCGTGCGTTGCCGCAATTGCTCGAAGGCCTGGTGCAAACGCGACCGCTGCACGCCGCGGAGGGCCGGGCATGACCTCCCCCGTCGGCCCCGATGCGACTCCTCCGCAGCGGCCGGCGTGGGAAGTGGCGGATGTGATCCGGTTGCACGGCGAAGCGTTCCTCGCCACGCACGGCCTCAACGCCGAGCAGCGACGCACGCTTTACGATCTGGCCGACTGTCGCACGGCGGCGCTGGGCGGGCACGTCCAGCGCTGCCTCGATTGCGGCCACGAACGCATCGCCTACAACTCGTGCCGCAATCGCCACTGTCCCAAGTGCCAGGCCCTGGCCCGCGCCCGCTGGCTTGAGCGCGAAGCCAAACTGCTGCTGCCGGTCGAGTATCACCACGTCGTCTTCACGCTGCCCGCCGAGGTGGCCGAACTGGCCCTGGCGAACCCGGCCGTCATGTACAACGCCCTGTTTCAGGCGGCGTCGGCGACGCTGCGCGACGTGGCCGCCAACCCCAAACGCCTCGGCGCCCAGGTCGGCATCCTTATGGTTTTGCACACCTGGGGCCAAAATCTGCACCATCATCCGCACGTCCATGCCGTCGTCACCGGCGGCGGCCTGTCGTGCAATATAAGGAGTGACATCGATGCGTCACCGGCCTGGCGTTCCTGCCGTCCCGGCTTCTTCCTGCCGGTGCGCGTCCTCAGCCGCGTCTTTCGGGGCAAATACCTGGCCCTGCTCAAAGCCGCCTTCGAACGGGGCCAGCTCGCCTTCCCCGGCCGCCTCGCCTTTTTGAAAGACCCCGACGCCTTCAATGGTTGGCTGCGGCCGCTCTACGCCAAGGACTGGGTCGTCTACGCCAAGCCTCCCTTCGGCGGTCCCGCCCAGGTCCTCAAGTACCTGGCCCGCTACACCCACCGCGTCGCCATCAGCAACAGCCGCATCGTCGATGTCAAAGACGGTCGAGTGACCTTCCGCTACAAGGACTACGCCGACGACCACCGTTCCAAAACGATGACCGTCTCGGCCGACGAGTTCTTACGGCGGTTCGTGCAGCACGTTTTGCCGCGGAGCTTCGTGAAGGTGCGTCACTACGGCCTGCTGGCCAACCGCCATCGCGCCGAGAAGTTGAAGACGTGCCGCCGGCTGCTGCTGCCGATCGCCGTCACGGGAACGACGCCGCCGTCCGCCGCCGCAACGATCGCCCCGCTGGAAACGCCCTGCTGCCCCAAGTGCGGCGGTTGCCGCCTCGTCCGTATGGAACTCCCGAAGGAACCGCCGCGCCCGCTGACGCCGCCTCCCGCCGCGGCCAGCAGCGATACCTCATAGCCGGAGAACTCCCGATCCGCAGACGCCGTAAACTCCCGATCGCTCTCGCCAACGCCCTTACCGCGTCCCGTCCGCGGTGCGCCCCGGGCGGCCTCCGAAGGCCGTTTCGATCATCCATCAAACCCACTCGCCGCCCTGTCATCCACAGTGCATCTTCCGCAAACCGCTGCCCCGCCCGAAATCCCCTTGCGACCGCTCTCGAACCATCTATACTGCCCCTATCGTAAGAGCAACCGCGGCGATTGAAGCTCCATAGCGTCCCGTCTGTGAGACCCGCGGTTCAGTTCAACGCGATTCTATGCGGCATGCTCCGCCCCACGCCTCCGGGCGTGCGACCACGCTTTTGCCGGCGGAGTACGCCGCATAGAATCCTTAACGTTCGGCGACGTTTTGAGAACAGCGATGAGGGCGTCGCGATTCATTCTTGGTCTCTGCATAGTTGCGGCGGGATGCGCCCGTGACGATGCCCCTGCTCTTGACGTAGAAGTCGCTCGGGCAGCATTGATAGACCGCATCAATTCAGACCGGGAGGGGTTTTCCGCGTACGGCACAATGGAGCAGTTGGAGGCATTTCGTCGTTCGCCTGCAAAGGCGGAGCCCAATGCCGGTCAATATCATTTGGCAGCCAAAGAGACCGCTGGACCAATGCGGTTATCGGGATTTCACGTCGACGTGAAGAATAGAAAATACCATGCGGCACAATACGCGCCGTTTGGGAAAAGTGATGAGAAGGTGGGATACTTTCCTATTTATACTTGGAAAGGCGTATTCTCGCTGGATAAAGTCACAAACACCTGGGTTGCATCCGATCCTAAACGGGTCACAATGGAGGATGCGCCGAAGTGATAGAGTTTCGCCGAACAAAACGCTTCAGGTGACGGCGAAGTCGTTCTCGGTTTCAAAGTCGAGCGGGTGCCTCGCGCTGCCTTATGCGTCCCGCCGCACCTGAGCTTTACCGTTCGGTGCAAAGATGTCGCGATTCATTGATCTCATGACCGCGGCCCGCGCAAACGCACCACACGAACCGTCGTGGCCCCGTGAAACCGTCGAGAATCCGACATGGAATCAGGTCGAACATGCCATAAGGCGCTTGGACCAAGTTCGCTACACGGCGGTTGAACTTCACCGTATTGGAGACAGCTCAGAAGAAGAGTTCTGTATTATCGGTGGAGCGGGCCAATGGTACATGGTCGATTCGGTCCTGCGATGGGAGTACGATGATCCGACTAGAGGAGATGGGGGGATCTGCATTTGGCCGGACATGGACATGAAGTGCAAGCGGCGAAATCTGTGCACCGTAGTGGAAAAGGTTGTTCGCATAGCGAAGCAGTTCTTCGAGACCGGCTCTTACGAGGGACTTACTGAGCTATCGTTGCGTGTTCTGGACCCGACGTCTGAGGGGCAGCACCGAACCACCGGATGAAGCTGACCGGGGCCGCC
>JAIOQB010000027.1 GCA_021413585.1 Planctomycetia bacterium | reverse complement strand
ACTCGACCAGGCCCGCCGCAAGACCATTGTCGAACAGTTGGCCCGGATGGGCGTGACGAACAGCGAAAAGCGCGTCGTGATCGCGCCGGCCTTCGCCGAAGGCTTCACCGCCGTCGAAGGCGAAGCCGCCTACTATCGCACGCTCAACAACAGCCAGTTCTTCCAGAGCTTCCCAGGGACCAGGGCGACGTTTAGGTAAGGGGAAAGGGCTGTCGGCTGTCAGCGAGGGGATGTCGCTGGCAGTGAGCGTTAAGCTTTGACCTTTGAACAGTGAGCCGAAGGTACTCAGTACTGTGTACTGAGCACTAGCTTCACTTCTTCCTCTCGCTCTCTCCGCCCAGCTTGTCCAGGCGGTCTTGTAGCTGCTGGAGTTGATCGCGCAGTTGCTTGATGTCGCGATGCACGTCGGGTGCGGCCGGCGGAGCGATCAGCGCGTGGCCCGGCTGCGGCGGCACACCGGGGACAATGGCCGGAGGGGGTGGAGGGACCACGCCGCGTGGGCCTTCAATCGCCGGCTCGGTGATTTCGACTTCCGGCACTTGAACCGCTTCCACCGCGCCGACCGGATTGGGGCCGCCGACGGTGCCGATCGTGAAGCTCGCCGGGCCGGTGTTTTGTCCCGCCGCCAGATTGCGCATCATGCCGGCGACAAACGGGCGGACCGTGTCGGGCAATTTAGCCATCTCATCGACGCCGATCTGCCAACTCTTGTCTCCCTGCTTGACGGAAATCTTGGCCGGCTTGTTTCCTTCGCGGGTGATCGAAACGCTCAGGTCAACGGGAAAAGGTTTTTCCAGTTCAGCCTGGGCCTGCAAGATCGCCTGACCGGCGTGCAGGATGCGGAGCCGCAGCGGATGCCCCGGACCGACGCGCTGCCCTTCGCCCGCCATGCGCCGCAACTGGTCTGCCCATTCTTCGACCGCTTTGCGATCCGCCCCCTGCGGCGCGAACTTCACAAAGTCGGGCATCGGGCGCTCGGCGGGCGTGATCTTCACCGTCTGCGGCTTGCCCGCGCGGAGGATGCTCAACTCGAATTCCTTGGCGCCCGGCTGATTGACAATCTTACTGAGCGCGGCCACGTCGGCCAGCGGCTTGCCGTCGGCGGTCAAGAGCACGTCGTTGCGCTTGAGCCCGGCCTTGGCGGCGGGGCCCTCGGGCAGCACGTCGTGCACCACCAGGCCAGTGCCGGCCGGCAGGGCGAGTTGCTCGCGCAGCACTTCCGGCGCCGGCTGCGACATGATCCCCAGCCAGAACTTTCCTTGCTCGCCAAGCGGCAGCGTAAACGCCTGGGCAGTCACCACGCCAAATCCAGGCTGCACTTGCCCAACCGGCTGCGCCACGCTTTGCACATTGATCACGCCGGCGGGAACGCCCGGCACCATTTGCACGCCGGCTGCAGGCGCTGTGGCCTGGCCTTGCAAAATGATGACGTTGCCCGGTGCGGGAGGCGGGACGGGGACCGGCGGCGGAGCAGGTTCGGCCGCCCAGGCCAACGAAGAGCAAGAAGCCATGGCCAGCCAGGTGAACAATGGCCCAACTTGTTTCCGTGTCAAACGCAACATGATCGATACTCCTTACTCGAACGAGTGAATTGCTTGCTCTGCCTGGAATGGACGTAATGGGCAACAAGACTGATGTGCAACAAGATTATTGAAACGCCGCCTGACCCTTATAGTCGACGTCGAGTTGTTCCAACGGCATCGTCACGGTCCGGCCGTCGGGCAAGCGGACCGGCACGGTGGCCCGCCGCTGCTCGACACGATGCCCCATCCGGCGGAGCGCGTCGACCACGCGCTGCGGCACGGCGGGAGAATCGTCGGCCATGCCGGAAGTTTGATTGCGGACCAGCACGATCGGCGCGTCGGCGGAGCGATCGGTGGAATGATCGACAGCCGGCGCAGCGGCGCCAATCGATGGCGGCAGCGGGCCGCTTGCCGGCGCTGGCATCGCAGCAACCGCCGCGACGGGTGCCGTCGTGCTTCCATTCGCAACGGTGGCCACCGCAGGACCAGTCGCGGCGATGGGACTCGCTTGCCCCTGTGTCACAGCAGTGCCCCGATACAACGATCCGAGCGCGAAGGCGATCAAAAAACTGGCCGCCATGGCCAGCACGATCTGCCAGCGGCGAGTCGCCGAGCGACGATTCTGGCTCGCTCGCTGTGCGGCGGTAACCTCATCCAACGCGGGCTGCCCACCGTCTGTGGCGCTGCGGCCAGCAATCGCCTGATGCGGCGGCGCGCTCTGCCGCGTATCGTCCGTCATGCCGCGCATCTGCCGCCGCAGGCATTGGGCCTCGACAAACGCCAAGGCGACGCGCCGCCAGGCGCTGGTAGCGCTCCGATCCTCCGCGTCGAGTGACGCCAGCAACGCCCGCTCGTCGGCGTCGGACAGTTCGCCATCGACCAACAGATCGATTGCCCGCTGCGATTGTGGGTCCAACTCTGGGCGGTCATCGTGGTTGCCGTGTGCGGAGTTCATATTGTCGTCGTTAAACTTGGTCATATAAAAACCGTTCAGTGTCCAATCTCAGAAACTTCCAACGCGGCGAGTTCTGCCCGCAAGCGCTGCCGGGCCCGATGCAGCCGCGACTCGACCGCGCTGTGGCTCAAACCCAGCAGCGTCGAAAGTTGGTGGTAGCTAAAATCCTCAGCGTGCTTGAGCATCAGGATTTCCGCGTCGCGCGCCGGCAACGCGGCCAACGCCCGTCGCACCAGGGCCCGCCTTTCTTCGCTGAGCAGCCAACCGAGCGGTTCGGGGGTCTGGCCTCGTTCGGTCTGACTGAGCTGCCGTTGGGCATAACGGTCTTCCAACCGCCGCCGCCGCCCCATGCGCCGCCGGAACATCAAGGACTGCGTCACCGCCAGCCGGTAGAGCCACGCACCGACGCGGCTGGCGTCGTTAATCGGAGCTTGCTGGCGAACGGCCGCCAGGGCCACCTCTTGCAACACCTCGTCCACCGCGCTGGCCTGGCCGACGCGCGAGTACACGACCGCCCGCAACCACCGATCGTGGCGCGCCAACTCCTGGGCCCAGTCGACCTGGGCCGGCGTTGTGGCGGCCGCCGCTCGAGGTGTGTCGGTCATGAATGCAAATATAGTTGCCGCGGCCGCTTGGAATCTTTCCCCCGGCCAGGGATTATGGCGACTCTCCAACTGGAACTTGCGTGGCCGACTGTTCTTAAACTACGTGCCGGCCAAGAGTTGTGGCGATTGCCAGCAGAGGGATGCGCGATCGAACAGCGGCGGAGACATCTGTTAGCCGCCGCTGCCCCAGCGGCGCGAAGTTGCGAGTCGGCTCGCGCCCGTCGGGGACGGGCGGCTAACGGGCGTGGTGGAGCGTTGCGGCGCGTCAAACGCGGGCCACATACTGCCCGCTGATCCGTCTTATTAGCCGCCGCATTTCCAGCACGCTCAGCGTCGAGAGCACGCGCGAGATCGGCAGCCCACACTGGCCAACCAACTGGTCGATCGACGTCGCATCGGCCCCGATCCCTTGCAACACCTTGGTTTCTGTTTCATTGAGTTGCAACTCGGCCGGGTGGCGGACCGTGGTGCCGTCTTCGCGCTCCGCCTGGGCCACCAGTGGGCCAAGCTCCTCCAGCACATCGGCCGCCGATTCGATCAGCTTCGCGCCGTCGCGGATCAAAGCGTGGCAGCCGCGCGACGTGCGGCTGTCGATCCGGCCAGGGACGGCGAATACCTCGCGTCCTTGCTCCATGGCGTGGCGGGCGCTGATCAGCGCACCGCTCCGCTCGGTCGCTTCGACCACGATCACGCCCAAGGACATGCCGGTGACGATCCGGTTGCGCTGCGGAAACGAGCCGGCCATCGGCACCGCCCGCGGCGGCGACTCGCTCAGCAGGGCCCCTTGCGCGGCGACTTGATCCGCCAGACCGCCATGCTCGGGAGGATAGATGTTCAAGATCCCGCCTCCCAGCACCGCCAGTGTGCGGCCGCCGGCTTCGATCGCGCCGCGGTGCGCGGCGGCGTCGATGCCGCGCGCCAGTCCGCTGACGATCGTCAAACCCGCGCGGGCGAGGCTGCCCGCCAGCCGCTCGGCCTGCGTCGTGCCATAGTGCGTGGCGTGTCGCGAGCCGACAATCGCCACCGAGAGCATGTCGGCCGGTTTGAGATCGCCGCGCATGAACAGCACGCCCGGCGGATCGTGGATTTCGTGCAGCATCCGAGGGTAATCCGGGTCCGCCGGAATTAAAATCCGCAACCCATGCTGCCGGCAGAGCGCCAACTCGGCCGCCGCGTCGATCGACGTCCGCGCCGCGGCGATCAGCCGGCTGAGCTTCGGGCCGACGCCCTGCACGTCGCGCAAGCGGCTGGTCGGCGCGTCAAGCACGGCAGCCGGCGTGCCGAACACTTCGAGCAACTGCTTGAGCGTCCGTGGCCCGACGCCGGGGACCATGGTCAGCGTGAGCCAATCGACGAGGCCGTCCTGCGATGGCGAGTCGGGAGCAGAGGATTCGGCGAGGGACATGGGGACTTCAGATTCGTGATTGCCAACGCCGGGGACTGCGGCGGTCATGGAGGATTGCGACTACCTCAATTCGTTCCGCGCCTGTGCGGAAGAAAATACCGTACGGAAACGGGCTCATTCTGGCGCGACGGACACCTTTTCCCAGCTTCAAAAAATGTTCGGGATTACGGCGAATGCTCTGCAACGCTGTTTCGACGGCGGCGCGAAACTCGGCACCCAAGCCTGGCTGTTTGCGTTCGTACCAATCTTGAGACTCTTGAAGATCGGCTTCCGCCAGCGCGTGAATCACCAGGCGACGACTCATGGACGTTGCTCAAGCCTCGCCTTAACTTCCTCCCATGTGGACCAGGCCTGGGGATTTGCTTCGACGTCGGACAGTCTCCGCAGCAATTCCGCTTCCTGCTCCGGGCTGATGCGACATGCCTCGGGCTCATCCCGGACACTATCCCACAACTCCTCGGCCAGAATAATCCGCTCACTAGCGCCCATCCCTTCGATCGAGATGATTTTCTCATCCAGCAGGCGCCGCGCCTCCGCGCGCATCGCGACTTCGTCAATCGCGGTCGGTGCCTCCGACTTGGGCAAAGCACTGAGGCTGTCCCACAGGTCGTTGACCAGATCGATCTTCTCGTCAACGCTCATCTGGTCGAGGTGGTACGTCTTGCCGGGTTGAATCATGGCCAGGGCTCCAGGAACGCGCAGCAGCGGGTCAAAATGCACGCGGATCGGGCGGGCGTATTGCCTCCGCCGATTCCACGATTATTTTAACGTGCCGGCCTGGGCTTGGCGACAGGACGGAACCCCGGGCCATCAGCGGCCTGTCAGCCCCCGGCCAGGGGCTCTTTCCTGACCGTGATCGACGGGAGTTCCGCCGCCAGCCGGGCATTGATTTCAACATACCCGCGCCACGCCTCGGGCAAGTCGTCCTCATGAAAGATCGCCTCCACAGGGCAAGCCCCCACGCACTGTTGGCAGTCGATGCACTCATCGGGGTCGATGTAGAGCATTGTCGGCCCTTCGTGAAAGCAATCGACGGGGCACGCCTCGACGCAGTCGGTGAATTTGCAACCGTGGCAAGGTTCGGCAACGACGTGGGTCATACCAGCGGCTCCTTCTTCTCTGTGATCGACGGCGTCACGGCGGCCATCTCCGCGTTTAGCTGGATAAACTCCCGCCACTGCGGGGGCACGTCCCACTCCGGAAAGATGGCCGCCACCGGGCACTCGTGCAGGCAGGCGTCGCAGTCGATGCACTCTGTGGGGTCGATGTAAAGCATCTTTTCGCCTTCATGGAAGCAATCACACGGGCAGACCACCACGCAGTCGGTATACTTGCATCCAAAGCAGGGGGCGGTGACGACGTAGGCCATGGAAAACCTTCCTTTCGGGCAAAAGCGGCGAACAAGACGCGGCGGCGCGGTGTCTTCCTGGAAGTGAATCCGATTTGCCGCGGGCAATGGCCAAAAGAAATTCGGCCTGCTTGAAGAATCTGCAACGATCGCGTGAGCCGCCAGGCGCTGGCCGCGGGTAACACTAGACGCGTGGCCAACCGTGGGGACCGGTGGCTAGCGCCAATCCGCTCATTCCAGATCCATTTCGGAACGTAACCATGGACTCGCACACGTCCAAAGAGCTGCTAACCCGCTATCGGGCGGGGGACGGGCCGGCGGCCGGTGCGATCTTCGACCGTTACCTGGTGCGGTTGATTGAGCTGGCCCGCCGGCGGATTTCGCCGCGGCTGGCCCAGCGGATCGATCCCGAAGACATCGTGCAGTCCGCCTACCGGAGTTTTTTCGTGCATGCCCGCGATGGCCAGTTTGTGCTGCAACGCGCGGGCGACCTGTGGCGGCTGCTGGCCGGCATCACGCTCAACAAGCTGCACGGCCAGATCGAGCGTCACACCGCCGCCCGCCGCAACATCGGCCGCGAATCCTATGCCGCCCCTGACGGCAGCCAGCCCAGCGCCGCCGATCCCGCTGCGCCCGAACCGACGCCGGACGAAGCGGCCGCGGTAGCGGAGCAGCTACACCTATTCATGCAGCGCCTCAGCCCGACCGAACGTCGCGTGCTGGAGCTGCGGCTGCAGGGACAAACAATCGACGAGATCGCCGCCACGGTGGACTGTTCGCAGCGCACCGTGCGGCGGATGATTGAGACTGCCCACGACACGCTGGCCCGCGAGCTGCGAGGGTGAGATGCGTCCAACCACGTCAACCGCCATGCAACCAACCCAAATCATCGAATCGCGCATCGAAGCGTTTGAAGCCGCCTGGCGGCAGGGGGTCGTGCCGGGCATTGCTGACTACCTGTCGGCCGATCCGCCGCTTGGCCCAGACGACGCCCAGCGGTTGTTGTTGGAGCTGATCGCCGTCGATCTGGAATATCGTTGGCGTGAGGGGCCGGGCGAAATCCAGGCCGACTCCTCCGCCGATGATGGGCTGCGCGTCCGGCCGACGTTGCATAGGTATGCCGCCGAGTTCGATCAATTGGGCACGGTCGACCGCCTGCCGACGTGGCTGATGGCGGAAGAGTACCGCGTGCGGCAGTTGTGGGGGGATCGGCCCAGCCACGATCAGTTTTTTGCCAACTATCCCCGGCACTTCGCGGCGCTGATTCCGCTCCTGCGCCGCATCGATCTTGAATTGGCGGCCGATGGAGCGGTCGCTGCCGCGGTGCGGCCGCCGCGTTTTGCCGCCGCGCCGGACCCCAGGGCGCCGCTGCCGTTTGCCGACTATGTGCTCGAGCAACACCTGGGAACCGGCGGCATGGGCAAGGTGTATCGCGCGTTGCAGCGCAGCCTCGGGCGGCAGGTGGCGATCAAGGCGCTGCTCAAGTCGCGGCAGGACGATGCCCTGGCGGTCGAGCAGTTCTTGCAGGAGGGGCGGATCGTCGGCCAGCTCCGGCACCCCAACATCGTGGGCGTCCACGGCCTGGGGCGTTTTCCCAGCGGCGGCTATTTTCTGGCGATGGACTGGATTGAAGGGCACGATCTGGCAACCGCGCTACAAGCCGGCCCGGCTGCGATCGCCGAAGCGGTAAGAATCACCGCCGACGTGGCCCGCGCGGTGGAGCACGCCCACCAGCACGGCGTGATTCACTGCGACCTCAAGCCGGCCAACGTCCTGCTGGATAGAACGGGCCACGTGTTCGTGACCGATTTTGGATTGGCCCGGTTGATCGGCAGCGGGCGGTTGGCTGGGGCAACGGGCGACGCATCGCACGACGTCGGCGGCACGCCCGCGTTCATGGCGCCGGAATTGCTTGAAGCGGAAGCCCCGGAACCGGCCGTGGCAGTCGACATCTACGGCATCGGCGGCATCCTGTACGCGCTACTGACCGGGCATGCGCCATTTGTAATGCCTGTTGAGCTTGCCGGCCCGGTTGCCGATACTGACAACCTCCTTTCGCGGCTTCGTGCGGCCATGCCCGTGCCGCCGCCGACAACGTGGCGGGCCGATATTCCCGCGCCGCTCGCGGCGGTGTGCGGCAAGTGCCTGAGCGAGAACCCGGCGGAGCGATATGCGACGGCGGAAGAGGTGGTGCAGGCGCTGTTGGGGTAAACGAGGCGAACAGTCGAACACAATATTAGAAGCGAAACCATGTGGGAAGCACGCGTAGAGCAAGCCAGCGACAACCGCGTTCAGAAGTTCCAAATCCTGCGCGGCGCGGAAGCGGTGCGTTACGCGGACGTGCTGACGCTGTGGCAGGACGATGCGGCGTTTCAGACGTTTTTTATCGAGTTGCTGGCGGGTTCCCCGTTCAGGGCGTTTCGCTGGGAGACTCCGCCGCTCACGTCCGCGACAGGCGGCCGCGCGTTCGAGTTCGTCCTGCTGCGCAGCGACGGACTGGACCGCCCGGCCGACCGCAGCGCGTTTGCCGGCCAATTTGCCGGAGCCGACCCATCGGGCATCGCCACATTTGCAAACCTGGGTGGCGACGCCGTGATGGTGGTGCCGTGCCCCCTCGGCCCCGAATCGGCCTACTGCCATCTGGCGTCATTCACTCGCTCCGCACCGCAGGCTCAGCAGCACGCACTGTGGCAAGCGGTGGGCAACGCCATGCAGCGGCGGCTTGGCGAGAGACCGGTTTGGCTGAGCACGGCGGGAATGGGCGTGGCGTGGCTGCACGTTCGGTTGGATGATCGGCCAAAGTATTATGGGCATGGGCCTTACACGACTTTCGCGAAATAATGGTTCGCAATTGAGGAAGGGGCTGACGTCGATCACTGCCGGACATGCCGGCAGTGGCATCCTGCGATTTACGCAGTCAGCCGTTCTTTGCTCGCTGCTTGCAAGCGGCACACGGCTGGTCGGCACCCACGCCCGGGGAACCGCACCAGACACAATCCCCACGCCGTCGGCACGCGCGGCCGAATCGCTCGCGACTCGTAAAAGAAATCGCCACCGGGAAATAGAGCACGATGGCGATTATGCTCCCGATTCCAAACAAGGCCATCGGCCACTTAACTGGAGCCTTGGACGCAATAATCAAAAACATCATTGTGGAAAAAGCAAGACCTGCCCCAAATAGACCGAGAAGGTCGAGCCCGTCACACACGCGGGAAAATAGCCATCGTGGCGCAAACCCGGGCGTGATTCGCAACAACCGGTGCAGCGCTGACGGAGGCTTGAACTTGTCGTTGGTGGATACGGTGGTCATTTCAGTTGACCGTGCTACAGGTTCGGCACTTTGTGATTGCCACTCATTTCGCGAAGTGCGGCCGTCCTTCCACGGGCACAAACCCCGTGGCTCGGGCGGGGAGGGATGTTATCCGTTTTCGCCGGTCATCGCCCCGCGGACATCCTCCTCCTTCACTTCCCCCACCAGCTCCACATGCCCCAGCCGGCTGGGTAGCACGAACCGCAACTTGCCGGAGGCTATTTTTTTGTCGTGCCGCATGGCGGCGAGCAGGGCGGCGGGGTCCACCTCGGGCATTTCTACGGGCAGGCCTAGTGCAGTCAGCAACTTGCACTGCCGCTCGGTTGTGGCGGAGTCGATGCGGCCCAGGCGTTCGGCCAGGCGCGACGCGCACAGCATGCCGATCGCCACCGCTTCGCCGTGCAGGAATTCGCTGTACTCGGTCACCGCCTCCAGCGCGTGGCAAAACGTGTGGCCGTAGTTGAGCACCGCGCGGTGGCCCGTCTCCTCGCGCTCGTCGATCTCGACCACGTCGGCTTTCAACCGGCACGAGCGGGCAATCAGGTGCCGCAGCACGCTGTCGTCGCGACGGTTGATCTCGTCAACGTGTTGTTCCAGATACGCGAAGAACTCCGCGTCGAGGATCACGCCGTACTTGACCACTTCGGCCAGGCCGGAGCGATACTCGCGCACGGGCAGGGTCTTGAGCACACCCGTGTCGATCAGCACGCCGCGGGGCTGCCAAAAGGCGCCGACCATGTTCTTAGCGCCGGGCAGGTTGACGCCCACCTTGCCTCCGACGCTGCTATCGACCTGGGCCAACAGCGTCGTGGGTACCTGGTAGAACGCCAGGCCTCGCGCGTACGACGCGGCGACATACCCGGCCAGATCGCCGACCACGCCGCCGCCGACCGCCACCACCACGCTGCGGCGATCGGTCTCGATCACCAGCATCCGCTCCCACAAGTCGGCCGCCACGTCAATCGATTTGCTTTTCTCTCCGGCGGGCACCACCAACGCATCCACCTGCGCGCCGGCCTCGGACAGGCTCTCGGCGACGGCCAGCGCGTGCGGCTGCTCGACGTGCTCGTCGGTGATGATCACCACATGCCGCAGCTTGCCGCCGCCGGCCACCAGCGGGCCAAGCTGCTGAAGCGTGCCGGTGCCGATCTGGATGTCGTAGCTCCGCTCGGCGAGGTTGACGCGAACGGTTTCAGAGCCGGAGGACGACATGGGCAACTCGGCGGCGAAATTGATGATTTATGATTGATGATTGCGAAAAATCAGAAATCATCAATCACAAATCAGAAATCAGAAATCCCTAAGCCTTCGCCCCCAGCCGGTCCAGGTCGGCGGCGGTCACGGTGATCTGGCGGGAGAAGCCGGTATGGTTGCGGATGTATTCCAGCTCGGCCGCTTCCTGCGGGGCGGCGTGCAGCCGCGCTTCGAGCTGCTGCCGCGTGGCCGGGTCGATCGTCTCGAACTCCTCGGGCCAAATCGTGGCCTGCTCCATCACCAGGGCTTCGCGGTAAGGATCGAACTCGTTGGCCATGGCGATAATATCCGCTGTGGAAGCAAAGGTTGTGGAAATCGACCGTTATGGAACAAGATGAAAGCAGAGTGCGACGGCAGAAAAATGCCGCTATAAAATCACGCCGCACCCGCGCGGCACCGGCTACTATATTAGAGTCTACCGGCAGGGCATTGAAGTGCCCCTGGGAAATGGGGTGCTGGGTGACTGGGGCAACGCCCCAGATGTTCACAGGTAGAAGCTACTGGGGCGTTGCCCCAGGCACACAGTGCACAGCGTCGAGACCAATCATGGCCAATCGGGGCGGACTGCTGATCGGGGGCATCTTCGTGGCCGCGCTCTGCGCCACGGGGGCCAGCTTGTGGTACCGCTACCACGAGACGCACCAGGCCTTGGAATTGTGGGGCCCAAAGGCGACTCAATGCATCGCCGACCCCGAGAGGGTCGAGGCCCTGACGTTGGCTCCGGCGGGAACTGGACCGGCCGATTTCACCGTCGACGGCCAGGCGCTGACGATCGTCGGCCGCCGCGACGTAACGACGGCCCCCGGCTTCACCAACGCCCGCCACGCGCTCACGCTCAACCGCAGTTTCGACTGGACGCCCATCGCACCGGTGCCGAGCAATGCGCCCGCCGGCCAGCGTCCCACCTGGACCCACGCCCTGCGCTTCGATCGACCGCAGCAAACCGCCACGCTGCTGATCAGCTTCGACGCGAAGCAGGCGATGATGGTCGGCAACGACCGGCGGATCCGTATCGGGCCAATCGCGAAGGGCCTGGAGAACCTGCTGATTGAACCGCCCCGCACTTCTAGCGAAGGACGTTGAACCCGAGGTTTGAACCACAGAGGCACAGAGACACAGAGGAAGAGAAGGTCTAATGCCTAAGCTCGAATGACGAAAGAAGCTCGAAGTCCGAATGACGAAGTGTCCTGCGGATTTCGAGCTTCGACCCTCCTTCGTCATCCGAACTTAGAACTTCGACAATTCCCTCTGCTCCCTCCGTTTCCTCCTGTTCAAAAACTTCCTTCGCGTCCTTTGCGACCTTCTGTTCCACCCTTTAAAAAACTTTTGAACAGAAGCTCGCAAAGGACGCAAAGAAGAAGTTCTTCGCGTTTTCGCCCTTTCGCGTTTTCGCGATTGCTTTATCCCGCTGAGTTTCGCTCTTGGGGCACTCTGCCGCAAAGTCCTATAATGCCGCTCCTGTAATAGCGGCCAATTCCCGTCGGCCAGGAATGGAGTTCTTCCGATGCGCACGCTAGCGGTGATGAATCAAAAAGGCGGCGTCGGCAAGACGACCACCGCGGTGAATCTTTCCGCCGCGCTGGCCGCGGCCGGCGCCAGGGTGTGCCTGCTCGACGTCGATCCGCAGGCCCATGCGACGCTGCATCTCGGGCTCACCCCGGCGGCCGGCGCGGTGACGATGTACGACGTGCTCGGTGGCGAGGTGGACCTGGCGACCGCGCGGACGCAGGTGTCGAGCAACCTATGGGTGGTCGGCAGCCACATCGATCTGGCGGCAGCCGAGATGGAGTTGGCGGGCGTGGTGGGGCGCGAGCGGATCTTGCGCGACAAGTTGGCAGCCGAACCCGACGCGTTTGACTATGCGATCATCGATTGCCCGCCTTCGCTCGGCGTGCTGACGATCAACGCCCTGGCGGCCGTGGACGAAGTGCTGCTGCCGCTGCAGCCCCATTTCCTGGCCCTGCATGGCCTGAGCAAATTGCTCTCCACGATCGACCTGGTGGCCCGGCGGCTCAACGAGCGGCTGCGGCTAAGCGGCGTGGTGCTGTGCATGTACGAGTCGGGCACGCGGCTGGCGAGCGAAGTCAGCGGTGACGTGGAGGAGTTTTTCACCGCCGGGCGAGGGCAGCAAACCCCCTGGTCCCACGCTCGGATTTTCACCACCCGCATCCGCCGCAATATCCGCCTGGCCGAAGCCCCCAGCTTTGGCCAATCGATCTTCGACTACGCCCCCGATTGCCACGGGGCGGAGGATTATCGAGCGCTGGCGGCAGAGATCGCGGCACTCGCCGCGGTGCAAGAAGATGCGAGACGGATCGCCTGATTCAAATCACCAATGACCAAATTCCAATCTCCAATAAGAAGTGCCGTCCGTTATTGGAGATTGGAATTTGGTCATTGGTCATTACTAAAAACAGACAGGTCCTCGAACCCTGTTTAGAGCCCGAGGACCTGTGGCTGTTCGCGACGTCTTCCGCAGGCGAATCGCAAACCTTGGACGGTCTCGACGCTTCCCTTCCTGGCCGGAATTGTTGGGTTGCGCCGAGGTAGCGTCCACGTGACTCGCTCCTCAGCGGTTGGGCCGTTGAGACGCGAGGTTGAAGAAGCTTGGTGATTAACTCGTATCAAGTAGGTCCGGCTTGCCGAGCCGGACCTGTTGTGCGGGTGAAACTTACGCGAAGGCATCGCCTCCAGGGTTCTGTGCCGTGTCGAAAGGTCCAGTCCGGCAGACTGGACCTACTTTAGTAGCGGAACTCCAGCCCGGCCACGCCGCCGTGCAGGATCAGGTCGCCGTTGACGTCGGGCTGCGCCAGTTCGTCCGTGGCGGCCAGGTAGTGGGGAATCTGGTTGTCCGACATGGCGATGCCCGTGGCGGCGATCAAGCGATAGCCGAGGAACGCCCGCCAGTGGTCGGTGAATTGATAGTTCACCCCCACGTCGAGCTGCGCCAGGAACGAGAAGTTCTCCGTCTGGCCGTGGATGTCGTAGCCTTCCAGGCCGTTGCCGGTGTACAGGTGGCTGCGGGTGTTGATCTGGTTGGCGAAGATGCCCATCACCGGCGCCGCGTACAGCCCGAACCGCTCCGTCAGAGCGTAGTCGGCCCGCAGCCCGATCTGCGGTCCAAACAAGTTATTGGTGCAGTGGATATTCAAGTAGGCCTCGTCCGCGCCGCCGTTGTCGCCGAACTCGGCTCCGTTGCCCACCGAGCCGTAAATCAATCCTTCCGTGAAGCGGAAGTACCGCACGCCGCCGAACCAGGTGACGTGGAAGGCATCGGTGCCGCGAAGCTGCTCGTGCAGGAAGTTCAGCTCAATGTCCTGGACTTCGTCCTTGCGATAGATCCGCTGCTCGGTGGCTCCGTCGAAGTATTGACCGGAGGCCGTGCCACCGATCTCCACCTGCCCGCTGCCAGTGGTGGGATCTTGCAGGTCGATCGTGGTGCTCACGGTGCCGGCGGGGAACTGGTCGCCACGGACACTCGAAAAGCCGTCCATTGGGGTGACGAAGAAGTACACCACTTCCAGGCCGTTGCGGGCGTTGCAGCACGAGCTGGCCAGCGGCCCGCAATCGAACCAGAATCCAAAGCGGAACTCGCTGCCGTAGTTCCAGTCGGCCTTCGAGTCGACCGTGTTCATCACCTGGTTGGGGTTGTTGTTTGATTCGTAGGTGGTCCAGAAGGCGTTGGGGTTGTTGCGGCCCAATACCAACCCGGCGACCGAGCCGAACCACTTGTCGCACTGCAGGCAGCAGCCTGTATCGCTACAGCCGCAATCGGCCACGCCGGGCGTGGCTTCGGCCGCCAGGGCGGCGTTGTCGGTCTGCGGCACGCCGCCGGCGCCCGTCGAGTAGCCGACCGGCTGCACCCGCGTGGGATAGTCGGCCCAATACCGCTGGGCGTTGTTGTCGGTTTGCGGCAACATGCTGGCCTGGTTGAAGCTGGACACCTGGGCCTGCGCGGCAGCCGGCAACAGGCACAGCGCAAGACTTAACCCCATGATCGTGCGCATACGAGAGCAACTCCTTTTGCGGCCAGGCTCTGGCGGCGCGCGATTGCTGCGCGGCGTCGGAACCTCCGTGTTCCGTTATTCTGGACAGTCGGCAAACTATCAGACGCGGTGGGACATCCGTTGTCCGCCGCGCATCCGTTGCCAAACATCTAACGCATCGTCCGGTTATTCGGCGGGAATGATTTGATTCGCGCCCGCGCCGCGAAAATTCCCGGCGACGGGCGGCGCCTTCGGGACCACCGCGCTCAGCGGAATCGTCCGGCAAATCGTTGCCCACGGCGCGCCGCGCATAAGCCGGATAAGCGGGCACGCATAACCGGCACAGCCGCTACGTTGCGCAGGGGGGAGGGGCGGACACGTCCGAATGGGACTCCAAGCCCCGCCCGGTGGGTTAGGTCGGGCTGGTTGATTTTGGGGGCATTGCTGCGCTCCGCCCTGGGCACCCAACCGTCGCTTGGAGGATTACCCCCGGGGAACTGGCTCACCTGGTTCACCACGCCCCCCCGCTGCAATTCCCCGCCCCAAGCCATCAATCAGCCGCTCCCCACCCGTGGGGAATCGCCCCGGTATGCGACTCCCCGCAGCCATGATTTTGGTCCGGCTGGCCTAAGCAATTTCGGCCCCCTTTAGGTATGATGTGCGGAGGGCGAAACGGTGCCGCCGGGTGCCTGGGGCAACGCCCCAGAGTTTTTGGCTGAACACTGGGACGTTGCCCCAGGCACCCATAAAAAAGTCAGCGTTGGCAAGTATCTTTCCGTGGCAGCGGTAGTGGGCAAAACATGGTCGACCCTCGACATCCGATCGCGAAGCTGGCCAAAGAGGACGGGCGGTATCACGTCGACGCCTACGCGTTTGTGTTCGACGCCCTGTCTTATGCCCACACGGTGCTGGGGCTGGGGGCCGAGCAGAGCACCGAGGAAAAGTCGCGGAAGCGAAAGTCGGAAAAGGCCTCGTCGGCCGACGATCCGGAGTTGGATCGGCACCTGACCGGGCAGGAGTTGTGCCAGGCGATTCGCCAATATGCGCTCGACCAATATGGGTATCTGGCCAAGTGCGTGTTCAACAGTTGGGGCGTGCAGCGGACCAGCGATTTCGGCGAGATCGTGTTTCGGCTGATCGAAGCGGGCCAGATGCGCAAGACCCCCAGCGACCGCCGCGAAGATTTTGACGACGTGTTTGATTTCAATGAAGAGCTGGTGCAGCACTATAAGATCACGCTGCCGGAATGAAGTTGTTGACGGTCGGGTGCCTGGGGCAAAGCGCAGCGATGCCCCAGAATCAACCAGCCTAGAGTCAGTCACTGGGGCTTCACTCCGCTACGCTACGTTCAGCTCCAGGCACCCGCCCTTCGCCCCACTCTTATGCCCAAATCGAAAGTCAGTGGCCGCCGCCCTCAGGGGGCAATCCCTCAAGCTCGGCCCGAAAGAGGGGCACTCGCGGACAAGTCTCCCGGCCCCCAGCCCCCCAAGAAGCGTTTATGGGCATTAGTCCTAAGTGCGACCCTGCTGGTCGTTTGGGTTGTGTTTTTGTTGACGATGGCGCTGCGCGCCCGGTGAACGAAGTCGGCAAATAGCGGCGAAAACCCTTGCTGGCCGCGGGTGGTCGTGCGACAATCAACCCCTTAGCTAGCACACAGCCCCAGCCGGCGGTCCCCTGCCGCGGCCAGCACTGCCCGACGCGGCGGTCGAACCACTTCCTAGGAGCTTTCGTTGGTGATGAAACTGATACCGCTGGGAGATAAGGTCATCGTCAAGCCGCTCGACGCGGAGGAAAAAACCAGCGGCGGCATCTTCCTGCCCGACGCCGCCCGCGAGAAGCCCCGCCAAGGCCGCGTCCTCTCCATCGGCGACGGCCGCCAACTGGCCGACGGCACGCGCGCGAAGCCCGAAGTGCGCGAAGGAGACCGCGTGGTGTTCGGCAAATACTCCGGCACCGAAGTGAAGCTGGGCGACGATGAGTTTCTGATCATGAGCGAGGATGAGATTCTGGCGATTTTGAGTTAGGGTGCCCATAGCCCCGGGCTCCGCCCGGGGGTGGAACGGTTACCAACCGTGAAGGATTTGCGCTGCCAAGCGGCACAAATCAGCGCGAGCGAACCCCGCGGCGCATTATCGTAGAGCGGCGCAACCCCCGGGCGGAGCCCGGGGCTATAATTGGCATCCGCGCTGCCCGTTTCTTCCGCAGCCGTTATAACAACGGCATGACCCAGGCCGAGCCATCCCTGCCTGCTCCCACCCCGCGCCGCTATTCCTGGCGGCGGTTGTTTCAATATCGCCTGCGGACGTTGTTGGCACTGACGGCGATCATCGCCGTGGCCCTGGGCTGGTGGTCGTACAAGGCGCGGCAGCAGCGGGCGGCGGTGGCGGCGTTTGGCAAACTTGGGGGCAACTGCCATTACGACTTTAGGTTGCCCTGGACTCCAGGAATGAAAAACCCGCCGAACTGGCCGCAGTGGTTGTTGAATCGTGCGTCCGTGGATTACTTCGCCACAGTCGACTTCGTCAGGTTCGAGTCGAAAGCAGCAGACGTCGATTTGGGACACCTCGAAAATCTGACCGCGCTGAAGAAGGTGGTCCTCAGCAACACGCAAATCACTGACGCCGGCCTGCAACACTTGAACGGTTTGGCCGCTCTGCAATATCTCTATCTCGACAACACGCAAATCACCGACGCTGGCCTGAAAAACCTCAAGAACCTTACAGCGCTGCGGGAACTCGGACTTAAGGGCACGCGACTGACTGACACGGGACTGGAACAACTCAAGAGCCTACCTACACTGCAACAACTTGACCTCGAAAAAACTAATGTCACTGATAAAGGTCTAGAACATCTCGGAAAGCTACCCGCATTGGACGTGCTTAATCTTCACGGCACGCAAGTCACCGACGCTGGAGTGGCGCGGTTGCAGCAGATCAAGCCCAATTGCCTTATCGTGTATGACCGTTCGCTCCCCTAGGCCAGTCGCCGCATGAACTGAGCGAACTGTAGCCATCGGTGTTCCGGGCCAGACGCGAAGCGGAGCACGGAAAAACCGGCGGCTAGCACCGAACCGCTCACGGTTGGTGGTGCATGCCGGCAACGCAGCGGGACAGTCCCCGACGCTTCACAGCCACAAATGCAGCTTTCCGTGCAGCATGTCCGGCAGCGCTCTGGCCACCAGCTTGCGAATGCTGTCCGCGTGATACCGGGTGCTAAAATGGGCGGCGATGATTAGTTCGTTTTGGAAACGGTCGCGGCGTTCGACGATGTCGTCCAGGTGCATGTGGCCGAACTTGTGGATCTTTTCCTTGCGATGGCTGGGGGCGACGAACGTCATCTCGGTGATCAGCACCATCGCCTGGTACATCGCGGGGCAATGGTCCAACCCCTCGGGCGACGTGTCGCCGACATAGCCTATCAGCGGCTGCCGCACTTCGGCGGTCACTTCGGTGCCGGAGAGGCGGACGTCGCGAATCTGGTCGCCGGTCATGCCCGCGAACTCGGGCTTGAGCTTGCGGCGGCGTTCCCAGACAAGAAAGCCCAGCGACGGCACGCTGTGCCGCGTGGCCGAGACGGTGACCACGTGCTCGCGCGACAGCTCGATCTCATCCCCCGGCCCGGTTGCCACCAGCTTGCACGGCAGCCGGCCCCGGTCCAGCCGGCGAAACACCTTGAGCAGCCGCTCGACCGGTTCGACCGTCGCCTCGGGCAAGTAAATGGTCGGCGGCTCCATCTTCATCATCCGCCGCCGGGCGACATACACCGGCAGCGCGGCGATGTGGTCGAGATGGCCGTGCGTGACGAACCACGTGGGCGTGCCCATAAACGACCACGGCTGGCCCCCCAGGTCAAACCCCAGCTTCAACTCCGGCAGCCGCCAATACGATTGCACCGCCGCCCGAGAGTAACCCTCGATGGTGAGGTTCTTGTGCGTGAGGGTTTGGACGGGGAGGTTTTCGATCATCGGGGGGAGCAATTGGGGATTGAGAATTGGGAATTGAGGATTGGAAGACAACGGCAGGATGGATGAGGTTCGGGTGCCTGGGGCAACGCCCCAGATGTGCCGAATCGAAGACATCTGGGGCGTTGCCCCAGCCACCCGGCGCATGCCAGCAGGCCCAATTCTCGATTCTCACTCCACAATCCGCAATCCGGCAGCAGGCAGCCCGTTATTCGGCGGCTGGCTCGGAACCGGCCCCGCTGGGTCGATGCTCATACTGGTCCCCAGCCGCGATATTCACGGGCGTGGCGCCGCCGGGCGGGGGGAGAATCCAGATTTCGCCGAACAGCTCATTCTGCTCGCTGCGCACCTGGTAATGGCGGACCAGCTCGAGCACGGCCAAAAACACCCCCACCATGCTGGAGCGGTGCATGCCGGGTTGGAAGAGTTGCGAGAAGGCCATCTGCCCTTGGCTGACCAGGTGGTCGTAGATCCGCTGCATGTAGACGTGGATCGGCGTGTCGTCGTAGACGATGTTCGACGCCCGCTCGGCGGTGCGGTCGCGCAGCACGCGGCCAAAGGCGCTGACCAGGTCCCACAGCTCGACTTCGTGGATCGGTTGATCGGCCAGATGATCGGCGGCCGGGGGCGAGTCGTCCGCCTGCCGGCCGAAGCGCTGCTGCCACTGCCGGCTCTGCTCGTCGAGCAGGCTGGCGGCATCGCGGAATTTTTTGAATTGCAGCAGCCGCTGGACGAGGTCTTGCCGCGGGTCGTCGACCGGCTCTTCCTCCTCGCCGCTGCGCGGCAGCACGAGGCGCGACTTGATCTCGATCAGCGTGCTGGCCATCTCCAGAAAATCGCCGACGGCGTTGACGTCAATCTGCTCGATCACTTCCAGGTGTTCGAGAAACTGGTCGGTGATCATCGCAATCGGAATGTCGACGATCTCCACCTCGTGCTTCCGCACCAGGTACAGCAGCAGATCGAGCGGCCCGCGGAAGATTTCGAGTTGAACGCGGAAGTCAATCACGGAAGGCTGTCGGCTGTCGGCTGTCAGCTATCAGCCGGAAGTTCGGAGGGGGAGGAAAAGCGTGGCGTAGCGGGACGGCACCGTGCTGCGGGGCGCGCCCTTATTCTAATCGGCCGCCGGTAGGCGTGAACCGGGTGCCTGGGGCAACGCCCGGCCAAAGTACCCCTCACGCTCCGCGTGAGGTTTTTTAAGCGGGCAGAGATTGAACTGCATCACGCGGAGCGTGTTGGGTACAATACGCGACCGCGCCTCGCGGGCCTGCCTCCATGCAGGCTCCTCGCGCGGCGCGTCCACTTAGTTGAAGATTCGACTCGCCCAGGCGAACAACTTGAAGCGGCCGCGGCAAGCCGTTCAGGTCGATGATAGCACTGCTGGCGGCCAGTAAGCAGAATTCCCAATCACCAAAATTCCAATCCCCAAAAAAAGGCGGGCAGCTCCTACATTGATCATTAAAATTTGGTCATTGCTCCCATCCCCTTTTTCTTCTCATTCTCACGCTCGCCATTAGGCCTCTTCGTCTTCTGCCTCCCCATCACTTTCCTTCGCCTGGTTGATGACTCCTTCGATCAACTCGATCCCTTCATCATCGATCCCGTACATCTGGTAAATCAGAGCATCGGCCTCTTCATTCAGCGCGTTCAGGTCATTTTTGACCTTATTTGCAGCCAGACGGCCACCCGGATTCTGCGCATTGATCGAGAGCATCTTCTGCACGAGCGTCACAAGCTTCTTTCTGCCCGCATGCCCGGCGTCGCGCTTCAAGTATGGCATGCACTCCAGCTCGTTCGTGCCGACGTTGTTGTTCGTGCTCGTCATCTTGAACCGCCATTGGAACAGCCGCGAGTTCAAAAGGCCAAGCAGGTATTTCAGCTGCTCTTCGTCGTCACTACCAACATCGATCGAGTTCGTCGAGTCCGCGAAGTAGCACGGTCCCCCAATGATAGTCGCCACAATCCGCTGTTTCTCGTCAACCCCGGTGATCCGTTGCGTCGCGATTCGCGTCAACGTCGTATTGGAGCGCGGGCCCTCGGCCTTCAGAAACCGCCTCTCATCCAGCCATTGAATTTCCCCCTGGCTTAGCTTCGTATTCTCCCGATAGCGCCCCACTTCAACGCCCTTTAGCATTCTCGTATGCCTGCTGTTGGATGTGATGAACTCCTTATATGTGGTCTGGTTGATCTCACCGCGGGTGATATTGATTCCTTGAACTTCACCCAACCTCACCACAGCGGGATTGCCATATACCTTCCGGCACAAGTCCCAATTGTCTCGGTCCACCAGAGGTATTGGTAGGTTGTCCTTGTCGAGGATCGCCAACTCCGAGAGACGGAACTCGCACTCCTTGTACGGGTCGTTGAAAGAATTCCACGGATAGGTCCGAATCGTGAACGGTGCGTTTTTCACATTTCCCTTCGGGGCCACTCCCGCCATGACTACCGTTGAGAGTTTCGCGTCCCGGAACACCCGTTTGAGCACATTGTCTTTTTGCGGGACGCAATCCGCCCCGACCTCGACGAGAGAGGTGAAGACTCTCTTGCGCGTACCTGCCGTGCTGATATCCGCCATCAATGACAGCGGAACGATCATCCCCAGCCGTCCACCGGTTTTCAGGTACTTAAGCCCTCGGATTAGGAAGAAACGGTAGAGGTTGAGCTTTCCGCCAAGTGCGTCCTTGTACTCGTCCCCGCTCCTCACGTATTGCAACAACGCGGTGTGTGGCCATGACGCTTTCTTCCGGTCCTTTTCCACCACATCATAGGGCGGATTCCCGATGATGCAGTCGAAACCTCCGGCCTTGATGATCTTCGAGAATTGCGACTTCCAGTCGAACGCTCTCACCGCCTTCGACTCCTTTTCGTCGAACTCCAGGGTGGTCGTATGGTAGTCCCGGCCGATCAGCGAGTTTCCACACTTGATGTTTTCCGAGAGATTGGGAAGCGCCCGCTGGTACTCGAACAACTTTCTCTGCTGCGACAGCGAGGTATTGTTCTCTCCCTCCAGTGCCTTCAAGAGCAAAGAGAGCTTCGACACCTCCACGGCTTGCGGGTCGATATCAACTCCAAAGATGTGCGTTGTGAGAATGCGTTTCTTTTCTTCAATTCTCAACCGCGTCGCTTTTGTCGCCGTGTCAGTGTAGACCGCCTTCTTGCCCTGATCTGGATGGTCCACATACCACTTCAGGTGATACTCAAGCAAGCAACGATAGGCTCCAAGCAGGAATGACCCGCTTCCACAGGCCATGTCGAGAACGCGGAACGCTTTCTTGCCGTTCTTCCCCGCCAGGTTCGCCGGGCTTTGCCCTTCGATCATAGCCCCGACGGTCTTTTCGACTATCGCATTGACGATGTAGTCAGGTGTGTAATAAACGCCGTGGGCCTTTCTGGCCTCCGGCTTTTTTTCGATCTTCGCCTTGTGCGTCGGCGTCAGGCGGATAACCTTGCCCAGGAAACGCTCATAGACCGTTCCCAAAATCTCAACCGGCATCAGGCGGAAGTCATAGTTCGAGCCGTTCTCGTAGTAGAGACCTTCGATGATCGGCTTCAGAATTTTGTCATCAACCGCAATTTTCGGCGTGACAATATCCGGTTCCTCGGATACGTCCTTCTCCTTGTGAAAATGAAACAGCCCCGAGTTGTATTTGTCATCCGCTTTGCGGCAGAGGTCCTTCATGAACCGGTGAAAAATGCTCGGTTTCTCGCATAGCTTCAATAGCTGCTGGTAAGGCTCCAGCCCTCTATCCTCGGCCATGCGCAGGAACACGATGCGGTCGATCGTCAGTTGCACCGCAGCGTTCAGCTGTTCTGACGTGATCGCGGCGTTCCGAAGAGCAATATTCCGCGCCAGCTTGTCTCTCCATTTGTCAAGCTGCCTTAAGAAATCAGCGTCGAACTGGTCCGATCCCTTTTTCCGTTTCGATGCGGCGTACTCGTCATAAGCACCAGACCAAACAGCTTCTCTTGAGAAGATGTCCCACAGTTCCTGCCACCGGTCTACATACTCCGTGTACTTTAGGAGCATTATTCGGCGGTAGTTCGCCTTGTCATTCGGCCTTGGAGCTTTCGTGCAGTCATAGACTGCCAACTCCTCAAAGTCCGTCAGGATGCCGAGCACCAGATTCGAGGCCCAGCCATAACGTCGAATCTGTTTTGCCGGACCGGGATCGCGGCCGATCCGCAAGTTGAGCTTCTTGGCCTCGCCATAGAATTTCACCTGCGACCCGACCCGGAACGCGTAATCCGGGGATCGTTTATCGTCCTCGTCTTCCAAGGACGGCTCTGGCACGACCTCGCGGTACTGCGGAGCCACACGGTCACGATTGGATACATCCCAGCCCAGAGCCTCGAACAGCGGGTCGATGAGGCACTGCCGTATGTGATCTTCCTTCACTCGGGGTGCGACAAACTCCGCACGGTTCGTCGTGAAGTACTTCACCAGCTTGGCGATTTCGTCTTTGCCTTCTGTGAGGGTCTTTGACATGATGGCGGATTATACCCTCCCCATTGCACTCCGTCTCCACCACGCCGAGAATCCCCAATATCCAACAACATTTGCACCGACAACTGACCCTCTCCCATGCCCCCCCTCGAAACCATCGCCCAGCGTGAGGCCCTGTTGCTGGCTCCGTATGCGATGCACACTTGCGCATCGGCGGAGCGGCGGTATCCAGAGCCGGTGCATCCGTATCGGGGGGCGTTTCAGCGGGATCGCGATCGGATTCTGCACAGCGCGGCGTTTCGGCGCTTGAGCCACAAGACGCAGGTGTTCACGGGCGAGTTGGGGGACTATCACCGCTCCAGGCTGACGCACACGCTGGAGGTGTCGTCGATTGCTCGGACGGTGGGCAGGGCGCTGAAGCTCAATGAAGACCTGATCGAGGCGCTCGCCCTGGCGCACGACCTAGGGCATCCACCGTTCGGCCATGCCGGCGAAGACACGCTCAACGATTGCCTGCGCAATGAAGGGGGTTTTAGCCACAATCGCCAGGCCCTGCGGATCTGCGAGTTGCTGGAGAGCCGCTATGCCGGCTTCCCCGGCTTGAACCTTAGCCTGGAAGTCCTCGAAGGACAGCAATCGCGGGCAGACAAGGAGACCGCCATCTTCAGCCCGCTGCTGGAATCCCAAGTGGTCGATGCGGCCGACAGCGTGGCGTACGACGCGCACGACGCCGACGACGCGCTGGAGCTGGGACTGGTCACGCTCGATGAGCTGCTGAGCGTGCCGCTGTGGCGCGACGCGGCCGCGCGCGTCCGCCGCCGCCACGCCGATCTGGACGACGCCACGCTGCGGCGGGCCCTCGTGCACGAATTGATCGATTCGCAAGTCAGCCAGATCCTCTCCGCCACGACCGCTCGGCTGGCGGAAATGGTGCCGGCCAACCCTGCGGCGGTGCGGCGGCTGCCTAGGCTCGTCGGCCCCGATCCGGCCGTGGCGGCGGAGAAGCAGGCGCTGGAGAAGTTTCTGTACGATCGCGTGTACCGGCATCCGACGGTGCTGGCCACGCGGGTGCGCGTACAGCGCAGCCTGCGCGAGATGTTCGATATGCTCATCGCGCGGCCCGAGTTGCTACCCGGGAGCTTCGCCGCCCGCCGCGATTCGGCCGGGGCCAAGCGGAGCGTGGCGGACTACCTGGCGGGGATGACCGACCGGTTCGCGTTGCGGGAGCATCGGCGGTTGTGCGGCGATGGTGGGGAAACGACGACGTAATAAACCGCCAGTTCATCCTCAATCCTCCATCCCACATCCACCATCGGCTCAGCCAGCGGCACTGGAAAAGCCCCGCTCCGCCCCCTAGAATGGGTGCCTTCCCGCCGTCGTTTTCCCCCTGCCTATCGAGTGTCCTGTGCCTGATCGCTTGCAGATCGAAAAGCTGCCGCTGTTGGTGCTGCGGATCCTGTTCCTGGTCGTCGCGGCCGGGCTAGGGGTGCGGCTAATTCAGCCCGCCACGTTGGGGAACACACCCGCCTGGGTTCCCTGGGTGGTGTTTTTCGGCGTGTTGCTGGTGGCGCTGCTGACGATCGTGTTTGATGTGATCTTCAGCCGCAAGCACCTCGACCTGATCACGGCCGTGTACTTTGGCCTGTTAATCGGGCTGTTCCTGACGTATGTGTTGCGGCTGGCTTTGAGCCCGCTGCTGCCGGAGAACATTGCCACCAGCCCACGGGCCGTGCAGGTGATGGCGATCCTGGGCATGGTGCTGTGCTACGTCTGCATCAGCGTGCTGCTGCAAACGCGCGACGATTTTCGGTTCATCATTCCGTACGTGGAGTTCAGCAAGGAAATCAAAGGGCTCAAGCCGTACGTGCTGGACACCAGCGTGGTGATCGACGGCCGGATTGCCGACGTGGTGGAGACGGAAATTTTCGACAGCCAGTTGATCATGCCCCGATTCATCGTCAACGAGCTGCAGGCGATCGCCGACAGCTCCGACCGCCTCCGCCGCACCCGGGGCCGCCGAGGGCTCGACATCCTCAATCGGCTGCGGAACAACCCTAAGGTGGACTTGCAGGTGATGGATCGCGAGCCGGCCGAACTGGCCGGCCAATCGGTCGATCTGAAGCTGGTGCTGCTGGCCAAGAACCTCAATGCCAAAGTCGTCACGAACGACTACAACCTCAACAAAGTCGCCCGGCTGCACGGCGTGGGCGTAGTGAACCTCAACGACCTGGCCAACGCACTGAAGCCCGTGTTCCTGCCGGGCGAGACGATCGACGTCCGCGTGGTGAAGGCAGGCGAAGAGCCGGGCCAAGGCGTAGGCTACCTCGACGACGGCACGATGATCGTCATCGAAGGGGGCCGCGAGTACATCAACCGCGACGTGCATATCACCGTGACCAGCGTGCTGCAAACCAGCGCCGGGCGGATGGTGTTCGGCAAGTGCGAATCGCCGGTGTGAGGGAGGGCCGTCGGCTATCAGCTATCGGCTTTCAGTACCAATAACATCGTCCCTGCCTTGCTCCTTTCGTGTGCCACTGGCTTTGCCAGTGCCGGCGCCGCCAACCCGTTCGGCACCCAAGGCACCCGGTTGGTGCTGTTCAGCGGGCCGCGGCCCAATACGACCTGTGCCAGGCCAAACCCAGCCGCCCACATCCTCCCGCGGCCAGCAGGGCCAGCAGCATCAGCACGGCGGACCAGCCGATGGCCGGCCAGCGGAGTTCGCCCAGGCCGAAGATCATTTCTTGCCCCGGCGACGTGAGCAGGCCCGCCACCAGCACGCCGCCGAACACGGCGGCCACGGCGGCGTACACCAGCATGCTGGTGAGCACCGTGCTCCAGTCGGGCATTGTCACCGTCCACACGACGTACGCCAATTGAAGTCCCGACATGACCAACAGCAGTTGTGCCCACAGCGGCGCGCCAACGAACGACACATGCCGCACGGCCGGGACAATTTGCAGCAGTGTGACCAGCGCCATCACCAGGCCCAATCGATGGACGGCACGCACCTGAGTGCGATCCGGTTGATAGCCGGCGCGGTGCGCGGTTGGCTCGATCGCGCCAGCGGCCGGCAACGGCGGAGGCCCCTTCCCTGTGGCTGACTTGGTGCGTCCTTGAGCCAACGCCGCCGCCTCGGCGGCCCAGCGTTCGCGCAGCGGAGAGACCGGCCCGTCGTCGGGTCGAACCTGCGGCAGCGGCGGGGGGCCGCTGCGGCGTCGCGATGCGCCGCTTCCGGTGCTACTGCCTGACTTGCTGCCGCTTCCCACGGCGCTGCCGGAGGAGGACGCTCCGGCGCCGCTGTCCGAACCGCTGCCCGATCCTGTGCCGCCAGAGACTGCCTCGCGCCGCGTGGAAGGGGCCTGCGCCGGACGCTTGGTCAGCGCCGCTGCTCTCGCGGTCGCGTTGGCCGTGGCTGCGGCACTCGACTCGGCCGTCGGCCGCTCGGGTGCAATCAGCGGTTGCTCCGCCGAGGCAGACGGCGACGCAAGCACCGTCGATTCGGACGACGAGGGAACCACCAGGCCGGAGTTTGAAATCGGCGACTCGGGCGAAAGATGGCTCGGCTGCGAGGCGGCCGGCGCGGATTGCTGCGGCGCCGCCAGCGGCCGCTCGTGAACCTCGGGCACCAGCACCTCGGCGCCGCACGCCGGGCAGGTCACCCGCGTGCCCGCCTTCTTGGCGCGCGCGTGAAGTCGGTGCCCCGCGGGGCATTCAAACTTGATTTGCATGAGAGAGGAAAGAATCGCTGGCGACTGTCATCCCTTGGGTCGCTACTTTGAGCGATTGCCCACGAATATCAGTCTCCACCAGCAAACCGCTCCGGTCAAGGAGCGCAAAGTACCCCTCACGCTCCGCGTGAGGATGGTTATCACTCTGCCCGTGGGACACGGCGCATCACGCTTCAGCGTGATGGGCACTATTCAACCCACTCCTCGCCACAAATTCTTTTTGTGTCTTTTGTGTTTTTTGTGGCCAAAAACTGTCCGTCTTTCTTTTGGCCACGAAACCGCACAAAAAAGCACAAAAAGGAGAGGCATAATCCAAGGATTGTGGCACAGAGCAGTGCCCCCTCGCTGGCGCGTCGGGCTAGTGACAACTGTCGTGGCCGCACTTCCAATCGCACATCGACAATCGCAATTCGCAAATCCGCTTACCGGTCCGCATACACCCGGGTGCTCTCTTCCTTCGTCACCGGGGCGTTCATGTCGTCGGTTTGCAGTTGGATCCGCACGCGGTGGTCGCCGGCGGTGGCGGCTTGGACGCGGATGCGGTAGGTCGTGTCGACCTTCGGCGCCAGTCGGGAGAGGGGCTCGAACACGACGCGGTCTCCTTCGACCGTGCCGGGCGTGGGGCCGTCGGCCGAGAGGGCCTTCAACTCGCGCGGGATGATCGCCACCAGGCGAATGTTGTCGGCCGCTTTCGTCCCCTGGTTGATCACGCGAATCTCGTATGTCGTTTCGCCGCCAACTTCGATCGGGTTGGAGGCCTGGGCGACGTCGAACATCACGTCGGCCACGCTGTCGACGTTGATTTTCTCTTCGTGCTTCTGCGTGATGTTCTGGCTGGCATGCCCTTCGATGATCAGGTTCTGCTCTCCGGCCTCGACCGGCATCGTCACCAGCTTGACGCTGCCCGATTCTCCCTGCGGCAGCTCGGCCAGGCTCCAGTAGACGCTGTGCGTTTGCTGATCGTAGCGCCCCGAGTTGTTGGCGGAGACGAACTTCATCCCCTTGGGCAAGTGCGACACCAGCTCGACGTCTTTGG
This sequence comes from Planctomycetia bacterium, assembly GCA_021413585.1. GTDB lineage: Bacteria > Planctomycetota > Planctomycetia > Pirellulales > UBA7805 > JAIOPX01. The sequence goes on along the minus strand of JAIOQB010000027.1, from coordinate 13,608 downwards.
CCGCCGCGGTACCCGGATTGGCGATCGACACAGTGTAGCTGGCTTGCCGCTCCAAGAACCGCCGCTTCGGCCCGGTCAGCGTCAATTCCAAAGCGGGAGAGAGCACCTCGAACTCCTCCTTGGCGGCGGCGGCGAGAGTTCCTTCCCCACGGGCGGTGATCTGATTGATCACTTGTCCGGCCCCGACCGTGGTGACGGTCAGGTCCACCTGGCGCGATTCCTTGGGACGCAGATCACCCACCTCGAACTCCAGCTCGCTGCCGGAGGCATGTTTTAGTTGCGGCGGCAGCGTTTGATGGAGGATTACACCCGACGCCACACCGGTGCCGGGATTCGCGATGCGAATGGAAAGCGTGGCGGTCTCGCCGATCATGACTTTTTTCGGTCCGCTGACCTCGATGACCAGTTCCGGCTTGGTCGAGGTGGAGCGGGCGGAGGCTTCGGCCTGGAACGACACGGTGGCCACGCTGCCGATCTCTCCTTCCGCCTGCGGCATCACCTTGAGTGTGAGCGTTTTCTCGACGCCGGCGGCCAGCGTGCCTAGCTGCCAGCGGATTTGACCTTCGTCGTTGGCGGCTGGCGGGGTGGTGGCAATCAGCGAGGTCCCCTCGGGCACGGCGTCGCGCACCAGCACGTCGCGGGCGGGAATGGTGCCCGTGTTGCGGACGATAATCTGGAACGTGGCCGGCTTGCCGACTTGGATTTCCGGCGGGGCCACTTTTTGAATCGTCACTTGCGGCGCTTGCAGGCCGTCGAGTTGATGGCTTCCGGGGCGAGCGGCCGCCGGATCGAGCGGTGTGGCGCTGCGCGAACCAATGGCCGAGCCGATGCCCGCCGCGGCGCCGGCACCCAAGGCACTGCCGGAGAGTCCCGGACGTCGGCTGCCGCTGGGGGAGAGTGCCCGCGGCGAATCGTCTCGCGGCAGTTCTGCCGGCGGCTGGCCGGGCATGGCCGCGTCGTTGGCGCGGCCGGCTAATACGGAAGTGGATTCTTCGGTTGCTTTGGCGTTGCGCTGAGTGTACCGATCGTCGATGGCCAGCGCGCTCGGGTCCGCCAGCTTGCGCGGCGCGGCGGCAGCGCCGGCATCGCGAGCGTCGGACTGCGAGTATCGATCGAGCGGGGTCGCGGGCTTGGGGCCATCGCCTGGCGCTTTGTGCGGATCGCCCGGCGCTTTCAGCTGGTCGCCTGGCGCTTTCAGCGGCGCGCGGCCAAACGGATCGCGACGCGCGGCGGCGGCAGTGGCAGCGGCCTTGGAAGCGACAGACGGTTGAACTTCGGCCGGCTCTTCGTGCGCCACGGGAGCGACGTATTGATCTTTCAATAGGCGAGGCGCGGGCGCGGCATTGGGTGGCGCGGGGCGGCGCAGCGGATTCGCGTCTTCGGCAGCCGCTGCAGGAGAGTCGGACTTCGCGGCGGCCGCTTCAACGGCCGGGTAGCGACTCGGCGGCGCGTTTTCGGCACCCGGGCCGGCGACGTCGTCCATCAACCGGCTCTTGGCGAACGGATCTCCACCGGCGCGGCTGAGCGAAGGCGGGGCTGGCGGCGAAATGGGCGGCGACAACGGCTGGGGGGCCTTTGGCATCAATGGAGTGCCCGTGAGGGCTCTTGAAACGAGATCTTTGGATTCCGATTTGGGATCCGACGCCGCATCGGCCAGGGCGGGCAGCTCGCCGTCGGGCGTCGTGGAAGCGGCGGCCGCGTTGGCGTCGCTGGGAGTGATCGGCTTGGACAGGGTGCGCTGCGCCTGGGCGATGGCAATCAAACCCAGCGCCACGACAAGGCTCAGCAACGTCAGTCGAACAGTCAGGCGTTTCATGAATCGCTGTCCCGCCCATGAAGGGCCGAAAAGATGGGAAACGCACGTCCTTCGCCGCGCCCGCGCACGGCAAACCCCTCGCGCAATGCTCCCGCGAGGATTTGTGCGGCCCCCTAGTACCAAAATCGCCCGCGGCGTCGAAAGGCCAGTTTGGGGCGATAGCGGTGCTGGCGCGATGCGCGCCATCGTCCCGGGCTCCGCCAGGGGTCGCACTGCTCGAGCGCCGCCTGCCTGGGGCAGAGCGCAGCGCTGCCCAGAGAAAAGCCCCCTTTCAGGGAGCAGTCGGGGGAAGATAACGCGCTGCCCATACAATCACAATCGATGACGGCTCATCTGCCCGCATCATCGTTTGGGGCTTCACTTCGCGGCGCGACGCTCAGCGCCACGCACGCGGTTTCCACGGGGACAAACCCCGTGGCTCGGGGTGGGGGCGGGGGCGGCTTATATCGCTACGACTCTTCCCTTCGCCCGGCACCCCCTAGCACAGACAGCACATCCCCCGCGTCCACCAGCACGCGGCGCATGTCTTCCATCTGCACCAGCACTTGCCCCGCCAAGATTTCATGGGCCAGCACGGTGGCTCGCCCGCGGCCGGTGAGGATGTCGGCCCCGATCGGCGGCAGGTCTTTTTGCAATTCTTCGTACGTGTCGAACTCGTAGCGCAGGCAGCATTTCAGCCGGCCGCAGCGCCCGGAGATTTTGGTCGGGTCGAGCGTGGCCTTTTGCAACTTGGCCATTTTCATCGAGACGGGGGGCATCTCGGAGAGATGCGTGTTGCAGCAGACGGGCTTGCCGCAGTCGCCGTAGTCGGCCAGCAGTTTTGCTTCGTCGCGCACGCCGATCTGCCGCATCTCCACCCGCGTTTGAAACTCGGCGGCCAGTTGTTTGACCAGTTCGCGAAAATCAACGCGCGTCTCGCTGAGGTAATAAACAATCACCCGCTCGCCGCCGAACACATGCTCGACGTCGACCAACTGCATGTCGAGCCCCGAGGCGGCGATCGCCCGGCTGCAGAATTCGAACTCGGTCCGCTCCGCGCCGTGCATTCGCGACAGGTCGATCCGGTCGTCGCCGCTCATCTGCCGCAGGATCTGCCCGCCGGGGGCCTCTTTGAGATCGGCGGCCGCCTGCTCGGTGGCCTCGCAGAGCACCTCCCCCACCTCCAGCCCGCGCTTCGTTCGGGCAATCACTTCCACGCCGCGCAGATATTGCTCGTCCCGGCTGGAATTGAACAAGCCGATCTGCCGCAGCGACCCATAGCGAACGACATATTGCGACATGGCACCGACCGAGTGGAGAGAACCGCGGCCGAAACCCTTCGGCCCGCGGGTAGACAGTATAACGGGGTGGGGGTTGGGAACACAGGCGAGAAGGGACTTGGGAGTATCTTACAGTTGTAATTGGGCAGAGAAAATCGCCAAGACCACATTGCCCAGGATGACAATGACTGCTCCCGTAACCAATCCGGCCTTGGGGTATCCCAGTTGCGCTCCAATTACCGCGCAGGAACCTGCCATGAGCGCGGTCATTACACCTCCTAGTTGTGTGTGGAATATCGCCCGAACAAGTGCCAACCCAACCGCCACTCAGAACGTGGCCCAGAGCAGTCCGCGGAGCGTGAATTGGAAGCGGGTATTTTCCATGTTCCAATTTTAGCAAAGATGCGAATGGCCTAAGAAGTTGCTTTCGCTGAGAATCAAATTCCCGCCTCGGTCAGAAACTTTGACGCAATCAAGGCCAAGACGACCCATATCTCGATAGCCACGCAGATCGCGAGTTTGTTTCGGCTGACCAAGGGCGCTATTGCCAATGCCGGACTAACGATCCCAAGAAATACGAAAGCGAACATTTCGCTTGAGGGTCGTTCTGACCTGAACCACACCGCCCACGATGCCATACTCACCGCCGCCCAGAACGTGGCCCAGAGCATTCCGCGGATCGTGAACTGGAAGCGGGGCATGAGCTACTCGTTCAAACTAATCGCTGGCAATCTAAAGTGCCTCATTTACTGAAGATCCCACAGTATGCTTCCTACCGGATACTCGCCTCCAAAAAACTCGCGGTCCACCCAGTTCGCGGGCGCGTAGAACCAATAGAGAAAGTGGTGGGTGGAAAGATCGTGCGTTGCAACCGCTTCGGCTGTTGGAACGTAAAGAAACCCTGGCAGGCCACTAACCTTCGCTTCCCGCAGTCCTCGTCGTGACAGGTGGTAGTAGCTGCCCGCATATAACGCCACAACCGTCGCTATCGCTATGGCCACAAAAAGCGTTATGAGGCGGAATCGAAAACGGAGCATTATTCGCGAGGTCTCCGCACCCTTCGGCGGCTGGCAGGGGTTCTCTTCCATGCCCCTAATTCTAGCAAGTTGCGGCTATGTGCTGCGAACAATGCAAGGTAACTCGTCTGGCTGAGCCACGATTACCCGTATCCTGCCCATTCGTTGACACTTTGCCTTCACCGCCCCTATAATTCCCCGCTCGGCACGCTGGGAGTGCTGGCAGGGCCGGCTCATGCCGCCTGCCGCCGAACGCCGATTACATCCGATACGTAGTACACTACAACCAAACCACTTGCAAGACTTAACGACGCCGCGGCCCGCTCGCGCGGGCTGTGCGTCACACCGCTTTGAGGAGAACGAACGATGGCTGGAATGGTCGCTGAAATTACTGACAAAAGCTTTGATTCGGATGTGCTCAAGTCGGAGCAGCCGGTGCTGGTCGACTTCTGGGCCCCCTGGTGCGGCCCCTGCCGGATGATCGCCCCGATGGTCGAGGAGCTGGCCGCGGAGAACAAGGGTTCGCTGAAGGTCGCCAAGATCAACATCGACAACAACCCCGACGCCGCCCAGAACTACGGCGTCAGCAGCATCCCCACGCTGATGATCTTCAAAGGGGGCGAAGTGGTCGAGCGGATGGTGGGCGTGCAGCCCAAGAGCCGCTTGCAGGCCGCCATCGATGAAGCGAAGGGTTGAGAGAGCGCCGCCCCATAGCCCCGGGCTCTGCCCGGGGGTCGTCCGGCTCTACAGCTTAGCGCCGCCGGGATTTGCCAGCGAGGGACGGAAACATGCGCCCACTCTGCTTTGTGATCGAGCCCTTTGGAGTGCGATGACTCGTCATCGCTTTGGATTTCAAAGTCCGCTGCATAGTGCGCAGCGATTGCCAAAGCCAAAGCGGCGACAAGTCGCCGCACTCCAAAGCAGGCTGATTCGTACGGCGTAGCTATAGAGTGATGCTACTAGAGGCGTGTGATGGATTTTCGGTCCCGTAGGGACCATTGAAAATAGCCCAGCGATTCATCGCTGGGTTCGCGTTTCACCTCAGTGCCAGTGCGTCCCGGAGGGACGCCTGAACTTTCGCTGTGAACGACTTCGGGCTCGCACGAGTCTGTATCGTGTACATTGTTTTCAAGCGTCCCTACGGGACGCAGTCGAACTTCACGTGCATCACTACCCAGCGATAAATCGCTGAGCTTCTGTCGGGCGTCCCTCCGGGACGGCGTGTAGGCGAGGCCTCTGCTAGCACTGATGGCGCTGCGCACCGTTGCCGAATCGCATGCTGTTCACATTTTGTCAACACTACGCCTGCGCCTTGGTCGATAAAGTAAACTGACCAAACTTTACCGGTTGGCCAAACTTTGACGACGACCTTCTAACGACGCCGCGTGCGAGGCGCCGCACATGATGACCGAGCCTGATGATACTGGCCTCGATGACACTGGCCTCGACGATCGCCCTCTCGGCCCGCCGCCGTGGATCGGCGCGTCGCTGGAGCATCGTATCGATCCGCCGCACGTCAAGACTCCGGTTGGCGCAGCTCCGGCCGGCGTGCTGAAAGCTCAACCCGCCCTGGCGGCCGACGTTGAATTTCAAGCCGCTGAAAACTACGCCGAAGCCGGCCCGGCTGATGGCATGTTGGATCTCAATCAACTGCGCCGGCATGCGGCCCAGTTGGCCACCCATCTCGACCGGATGCGCGAGCAGCTCGACCAGCGCGAGGCGGAACTCAACGCCCGCGTGGCCGAGACGGAAAGCCAGCTCCGCACCGCCCGGCTGTGGCTCAGCGAGCGCGACCAGGAAATCGCCCACCGCACCGCCGACATCGACGAGCGGACCAAAACACTCCAGCAGGGGGAAACGCAGCTCGCCATGCAGCAATCGCTGCTTGCAGAACAAATGCAGGAGCTGCACAGCCGCCAGGTTCGCCTGGCCGCCGCCGAAGCCCAGGTGGCCGCCCGCGAGGGGGCCGGCGATCAGGCCTCCGCCGACCTGCTCCGCCAGCGGCAAGAACTCCACAGCACGCTCAACCGCCAGCAACAGCAGATCGATCGCCGCCGGCTGGCCTCGGTCGAACTGGTGCGTCAATTGCTGCGCGGCTGCCAGCGCCGCCGCGAGGCGGTGGAAGACGAATACCAGCGCCGCTCGGCCGAAGTGCGGCTCATCGCCCAGCAGGCCTACCAAGAAGAGTACGAGCGCGTGACCGCGGAGCTTTCCGCCCGCGACCAAGCGCTCGAAACGTCCGAAGCGATGCTGGCCGACGCCCAGCAGCAGCTTCGCGAGGCGCAGCGCAACTTCGAGCAAACCCGCTACCGGCACAACGACCAGATGCGCGTCGAGCGCGAGGCGCTCGCCCGCCGCGAGCGCGAGCTGGCAGACGAATGGGACCGCCGCCAGCACGCGCTGGCCGTGCGCAGCGAGCAGCTCGACTCGCGCCAAGCCGCGCTCGACGACACGCGCGAGCAAGTCGGCACGCTGCATCGCGAATCACTGGAAGTCCGCCTGGCGACCGAAGAACTGTGGGCACGCCTCAGCGAAGCGGCCCCGGCGGCCGGACTGGAGCAATCGCTGGGCCGCATTCGGCAGCGGTTGGGCGAGAGTTATCGGCTGGAGCATGTGGCGGTGGCCGAGCAGCGCAACCGGCTCGAAGCGCTCCGCAACCGGCTGGCCGAGCAGCACACCCGGCTGGCGGAGGAAAAGCAGCAACTGCAAACCTGGGTCGAAGAGCGGCAGCAGGGGATCGAGCGGCAAGCGGCCCGGCTGGTCGCCCGCGAGCAGGAACTCAACCACCAGGACGATGAATTCGCCGACGCCCGCCGCGCGTGGGATGAAGAGCGGATGGCCTACCAGGCCGAAATCCGCTCACTGCTGGCCCAACGCCGCGACCGCGTGGCGGCGTAATACGCTTGCGCGTCATAGCCCCGGGCTCCGCCCGGGGGTTGCGCCGCTCTACAGCTACGCCGAACCAACCGCTCACTAGCCCGAAGCGCAAGCGAGGGGGCAGAACAGAAAGCGCCGCTCCCTCGCTTGCGCTTCGGGCTAGTGAGCTATTTCGCGGGCCAGGCGGGTGAGTGCTGCCACCCCCGGGCGAAGCCCGGGGCTATACTGGCCCCTCCCGCGCGAACCGCTGGAACCTTCCCGCCCTCTGTCGTACAATAAGGGCGTCCCGTGGTTTTGCTCCTGAAAGGATCGGCGTGCCTCTTCTGACAACCAGTTCCGCAGTCGCTCGGACTCCCGATCCTACCCGCAGCCTGCGGCTCGCCCTGGCGGCTGCCCGCACGGCGGCCGACAACCGGGGCTCGAACATCGTCGTTCTTGACCTACGGGAGATGACCCCGCTGTTCGATTACTTCGTGATGGCCACCGGCACCAGCCGCCGCCAATTGCACGCGATCAGCGAAGACATCGACGACGTGCTGGCCAAGCAGTGGGGCGAAACCCGCGACGGCATCGAAGGGTATCGCGAGAGCCGCTGGATCCTGCTGGACTACGGCACCGTGGTGGTCCATCTGTTCGACCAGGAGACGCGCGACTATTACGCGCTGGAGCAGTTGTGGAGCGGCGCGAAGCACGTCGAGCTGCCGCCGGAACTCACGGCCGGGCCGAGCCCGCGGTAGCCGTTGTTAGCCGCCGCTCCCCGAGCGGCGCGTTCGCGCGGCGCCGTTTCGCGCCGGTCGGGGACCGGCGGCTAACCAAGCCGGCCGCTAAACAAATCCCCCGCCTCACGCTACACTGTGCCGATGAACGTATTGGCCGAACTTCGTCGCCGCTTTGCCGCCGCCCTGGCCCCCTGGGTACCCGATCCCGCCGCGCTGGCCGAACTCGCGGGCATGGTCCGCATCAGCCAGGATCCCAAGTTCGGCGACTACCAGGCCAACTGTGCGATGCCGCTCAAGCAGCGGCTCAACCGGGCATCTCGCGATATCGCCACCGACCTCGTCGCCGCGCTCAAGGTCAACGACCTCTGCCACCCGCCGGAAATCGCCGGCCCGGGCTTTATCAACCTGAAGCTGCGCGATGATTTTCTGGCCGCCCAATTGAATCATGCCCTGGCCGATCCGCGGCTCGGCATCGCCGCGACCGGCTCGCCCGGCGCCGCGCCCCGCCGCCGGTTTGTGGTCGACTATTCGGCCCCCAACGTGGCAAAGCCGATGCACGTCGGGCATATTCGCTCGACGGTGATCGGCGACGCGCTGTCCCGCACGCTCCGCTTCGCCGGACACGAGGTGATCACCGACAACCACATCGGCGACTGGGGCACCCAGTTCGGGATGATCATTTACGGCTACAAACATTTTCGCGACGAGGGGGCGTATCGGGCGAACCCGGTGGCGGAGTTGGCCCGGCTCTACAAGCTGGTCAATCGGCTGGTCGATTATCACGACGGCCGTGCGCGGCTGCCCGAACTGGCACAAAAACTCGCCGCCCAGGAGTCGCAGCTAAAAACCGCCGCCGCGGAACCGTTGCCGACCGAAAAGAACGCGCTGAAAAAAGCCCAGCAGGCGTTGCGTCGGCTGGAAACTCAAGTTCGCGAGACGGGCGAGGCACTGACCGCGCTGCGCGCCAGCCTGGCTGCCGTCGAAGGGGATGCCGCTTTGGCCGGCCCGCTCGCTGCGCATCCCAAGATTGCCACAGCCGTGCTGGCCGAGACGTCGAAGCTGCACGTTGGCGACGCCGAGAACCTCGCCCTGTGGCGCGAGTTCATGCCGCCATGTCTCGAAGAGATCGCCCGCATCTATCGCCGCCTGGGTGTGACGTTCGACCACACGCTGGGCGAGAGTTTTTACCAGGACCGGCTCTCCGGCGTCGTGGCCGATCTGAAGAAGCATGGCCTGGCCCGCGAGAGCGACGGGGCCGTGTGCGTGTTTCTCGACGGCTTTGACATCCCGATGATCATCCAGAAGCAGGACGGGGCATTTCTGTACGCCACCACCGACCTGGCGACAATCCAATACCGCGTCAGCGAGTGGCACCCCGATGCCATTCTGTATGTGGTCGACCACCGGCAAAGCCTGCACTTTGAGCATCTGTTCGCGGCCGTACAGCAATGGAACAAAGCAAGCCACCTGTGGGGCGATCAGAATCTGGAACTGATGCACCTCCGCTTCGGCACGGTGCTGGGGGAGGATAGGCGGCCGATCAGAACCCGCAGCGGGGAGTCGGTGGCGTTGGAATCGCTCTTGGATGAAGCAATTCGCAAAGCGTTCGATGTTGTGAGTACGAAAGACGACGCGAAACCCGAGGGAGCCGAACTTCTCGCCGATGAGCGGCGGCGCATCGCCGATGTCGTGGGTATCGCTGCGCTCAAGTACGCTGACTTGGCCCAGAACCGCGAAAGCGACTACATCTTCAGCTACGACAAAATGCTCTCACTGGAAGGAAACACCGCCACCTACATGCAGTTTGCGTATGCCCGGGTGCGGAATATCTTCGCCAAGGGGCAGATTGCCGACGCCGCGCTCGCGAAACTTTCCGCGCCGGTCAATTTGAGTCAGCCGACCGAACGGGCATTGGCCCTGGAGTTGCTGCGCTTCTCCGAAGCGCTCGACGCGTGCATCGCCGATTATCGCCCCAACCATTTAACCGCCTATCTGTTTGAGCTGGCCGGCCGGTACTCAAACTTTTACAACGAATGCTCCGTGTTGCAAGCCGACGACCCGGCTACGCGCGACAGCCGGCTGCGGCTGTGCGACCTCACCGCCCGCACGCTCCGCCAGGGCCTGGCCCTGCTGGGCATCGACGTGATCGAGCGGATGTAGGCCGCACGTCGGGGACTGTACCCCTGCTGAAATCTCTCGCACATCTACTAGCAATGAGCGCCAGCAGGCCCGATTGCATCTGGGCAGGGGACTGTCCCCCTCGCCGTTTGGATGCGTCAGCGCAGGGGGGCGAACGCAGGGGGACAGTCCCTTATTCTGCGCGAAATGGGACAGTCCCCGACGCGCGCTCACAGGTCCCGCCCGGCAGTCGGATCTACGGCGGGTTTGCCATTGTCGGGCTGCAGCCCGCGCGCGATACTTCCCGGGCATGGACCCGAACCCAACTCCCGCAAAGCCTGAGCCCCGTCGCTGGTTTCGCTTCAGCATCCGGTCGCTATTGTTGTTTACCGCGCTGGTGGCGGTGTGGTTGGGCTACGAGACGCGGCGAGTGGCCGTGCAGCGCGAGGCGGTCGCGGCGATTTACAAGCACGTCGCGGCGCAAAGCTGGGACCGCAATCCGCGCCCCGGAGGTCCGAAGCATAGACCCTGCATGCACTATGTGAGCTATTGCCCGCGGTTCGTCTGGAGCGATTTCGACAACATGCCGGCCTGGGCGCGCAGTTGGGCCGCCGCATATCGCAACCTGTGGTGCGATGTCTCGTCAGTCACCGTGGGGCTACCGAACGAAGCCACGGGATCGCGCGTGTCGGACGAACTCCTCGGCCAACTTCGACGACTACCCGCGCTGCGGGAGGTCGCGTTCTGGGGCTACGGCCCCAGGGACGGTCGCGATGAGCAAGCGGTCAAGAGCGTTCTCCCCAACTGCCGCGTTCGCCGCGAGAAGCCATCATTGGATTGTTGGAGGTCGCAATAGCGATTGGTCGCAGGCCATGCGCCTTGAGGCAATCCGCTGAAACGGGTATCCTGCCCCGCTGTTGAGCAATCGTCCCCAAACGGGAAACGCGGCGGTTTCGTAAATTTCACGGGAGCTATCCATGGGTTGTTTCGACGGTAAAAAAGGCCTGATCCTCGGCGTGGCCAACGACCACTCCATCGCCTGGGCCATCGCTCAGGAGATTCTCAATGGCGGCGGACAGTGCGGCTTTTCGCACCTGCCAGACCGGCCCGATGACGAACGGCAACGCAATCGCCGCCGGGTGTCCATGCTGACTGATTCACAGCCGAACGCGAAATTCCTGGTGCCGATGAACGTCAACAGTGACGACGACATCCGCAGCGTGATGACCAAGGCCAAGGAAGAATTCGGCCAGATCGATTTTCTGCTGCACTCAATTGCCCACGCCAGCCTGGAGGATCTGAACAACGACACGATCCGCACCAGCCGCGAAGGTTTCAAGTCGGCGATGGAGATCAGCGCCTATAGCCTGATCGCCTGCTGCAACGCCGCGCAAGGCGTGCTGGCCGACGGCGCTGCCGTGCTGACGCTTACGTACTTCGGCGGCGAGAAGGCCGTGCCCGGCTATAACGTGATGGGCATTTGCAAGGCGGCGCTCGACTCTTGCGTGAAATACCTGGCCTATGATCTCGGCCCGCGAGGTATTCGTGTCAATGCCGTGAGTGCGGGTCCTGTCAAAACGCTATCGGGCAAGGGCGCCGGCGTGGACAAGATGCTCCCTCTCTACGAGCAGATGGCCCCGCTGCAGCGCAATGTCACACACCAAGAAGTCGCGCGGGCCGGCGCATTTTTGCTCTCCTCAATGTCGGACGGCATCACGGGTGAAATCCTGCACGTCGACGGCGGCTACAACATCATGGGTTCGCCGGGGCGGATGGTCGACAAATATAAGGGGCCGTAGGACGCTGTCGGCTATCGGCGGACGGTGGTCGATTGTAGTTGTCCGTGGTCAGTTGTTCTGCTGGCGTGATTGTTTCTGATGCTCGAAATTGCCATTGCCGTGGTGGAGCAAGCGGGCCAAGTGTTGATTGGGCCACGCCCGGCGGGGGCGCATCTGGCTGGGTTGTGGGAGTTTCCTGGCGGCAAGATGGGCGAACGCGAAACGCCCCGCGCGGCAGCCGTGCGGGAGTGCCAGGAGGAGACCGGCTTAGTCGTCGACGTCGTCGGCACGCACGCCGTGGTCGAGCATCGTTACCCGGCCACTGCCGATCAGCCCGCCACGTCGCTCCGCTTGCACTTCATCGCCTGCCAGCCCCGCGATCCGGCGGCCGTGCCGAGCGAACCGTTCCGCTGGGTCAGCACCAGCGAGCTGGACCGTTACGAGTTCCCCGCGGCCAACGCGGCGGTGGTGGCGTTACTTCGCGGGACGGAGTAGCTGGCGGAGGTTGGCTGTCGGCTATCGGCTGTCAGCTATCAGCGACGGGAACAGTGCCGCGCTATCAAACAGCCCTCGTTAGCCGCCGCTCCCCGAGCGGCGCGTCCGCGTGGCAGTTCCAATCGACGCCGCACCCTTTCCGCGCCGGTCGGGGACCGGCGGCTAACAATCCAGCGTAGCTATCAGCCGTCAACTAACAGCCACAGAAAGAATTTGGCCACAAAGAGACACAAAAAACACAAAAAAACCTTCTTGTGTTTTTTGTGGCCCCCTTACTTCGTCTCTTCGGCCCGCGTGCTCGTGTGCCTGCGTGCTAGCACTGAATCGCTTTGACTCGGCGGCGTGGCAATTCCAATCGACGCCGCACCGTTTCCGCGCCCGTCGGGGACCGGCGGCTAACAAAGCCGCCAACGCATCAGCGCAAATGGTCTTCATCCTTTGCCCCCATCTGGCTAGAGTTTGCAAATCCTACACGCCGCCGCGTGGCGCGATTGGACGATGGCGGACCAATTCGCACGCGCGACAACCGGCCCGGCTGTATCACCTTGCGATTCGACTACCCCGCTGGAACGCCCATCCGCCGCACCATTGGCCCACCGTTTGCATCAGCCGCCTCGCCTACTCGCGGCTACACCCCCTCATGGAAGAGAGGACCCCAGAGCATGAATGCTCGACACGCTCGCCTCGTATTTCGCGCCGCCCTGCTGGCCGCCGTTGTATCATCCTTAAGCGCCATCGGCAGCTTGTCTGCCCTGGCCGGCTCCTATCGCACGCAAAACTTTCTCTGCAGCGCGCCGACGCAAGAACTCGCTGAAACGATCTGCCGCACGGCCGAGCAATTCCGCCACGACCTGGCGATCGAATGGCTGGGGCGGGAACTGCCGCCGTGGCAGAGTCCCTGTCCGATCACCGCCAACGTCGCCGACGGCCTGGGTGCCGGCGGCGCCACCAGCTTTGTCTTCGAGCGAGGGCAAGTCGGCGGCTGGCAGATGACGATCCAAGGCTCGGCGCAGCGGATTCTCGACTCGGTGCTGCCGCACGAGATCACGCACACCATCTTCGCCACTCACTTTCGCGAACCGCTGCCACGCTGGGCCGATGAAGGGGCCTGCACGACGGTCGAACATCCCGACGAGCGCAACCGCCACGAGCGGATGCTGATCTCGTTCCTGCAAACGGGACGCGGCATTGCCATGAGCCGGCTGTTCGCTATGAAGGAATATCCGCCCGACGTGCTGCCGCTGTACGCCCAAGGGTATAGCATCGCCCGGTACCTGATCGAGCAAGGAGGCCGCCGCAAGTTCGTGGCCTTCGTCGGCGACGGCCTGGCCGACGAGAACTGGCCCCGCGCGATGCAGAAGTTCTATGGAGACGACACGCTCTTGGCCTTGCAGAATCGCTGGCTCGGCTGGGTTCGCCAGGGAAGCCCGCATTTGATTCCGCAACCCGAGCAGCCCGGCCGCGCTCCTGTGATGCTGGCCAGCCACACGCCGCGCGAGCGGCCGAACCCGAACCTGATCTACCGCGAGC
>JAIOQB010000257.1 GCA_021413585.1 Planctomycetia bacterium | reverse complement strand
GGACTTCGTGGGTGCAAGCACCCACGCTACATCTGCACGCCGCTTACGTCTGCTCGCGCTGCAGCGACCAGCCCATCAGGGCCAGCAGAATCCCGGCCACGATAAACACGATGTTCATCTTCGCGCTGGGCCGGCCGAACGGCATCCCGATCGCCAAATCGATGCCAAAGATCACGACCAAGAGGGCACCGAATGCCATGCCCGTGATGCACAGACCTTTGACCATTTGCACTTGTCCCGCCCATCATGTCCGTCGGAAACCTAAGCTACTCAGTATAATACGGCAGCGGCGCCCGTGCCCACCCGGCCATGACCGCCGGGTATCATTGCCCTGGTATTAATGGCCCTGTTATTAATGGTGGTACAGTGTAAACAGAACGCGGCCACGGTTGAAGCTACCCATGAACGTGAAAACCTCCGACGCCCGCTGGGCCACACTTCGCCAGTCGATGCCCGCCGGCCGCGATTGGGCCTACTTTGACCACGCCGCCGTGGCCCCGATCTCCGGCCCAGCCGCCGCCGCCTTGCAGGCGTGGGGGGACGACGTGGCCGCCAACGGCGCCGCCAACTGGCTCACATGGAGCCAGCGGGTCGAAGAGGCTCGCCACGCCGCCGCCCGGCTGGTTGGGGCCGCAGCCGAAGAAATCGCCCTGGTTCCCAACACCACCGCCGGCATCTCACTGGTCGCCGAGGGCTTTCCCTGGCAGCCGGGGGACAACGTGGTGGCGCCGGCCAACGAGTTTCCGTCGAACCTCTATCCGTGGATGAACCTGGCACAGCGTGGGGTCGAAGTCCGACGCGTGGAACCCGTCGGCGGGCGGTTGGATCTCGATCGGCTTTCCGCCGCCTGCGACAGTCGGACGCGGATCGTCACCGCCAGTTGGGTCGGCTACACCAGCGGGTGGCGCAGCGATCCTGCGGAGTTGGCTGCCATGGCCCACTCGCACGGAGCACTGCTGTTCCTCGACGCCATCCAAGGGCTAGGCGCGTTTCCGCTGGATGTGAAAGCGGCCGGCGTCGATTTCCTGGCCGCCGATGGGCACAAGTGGCTGCTAGGGCCTGAAGGGGCCGGCGTCTGTTACATCCGTCGCGAGCTTCTCGATCTTCTCCGTCCACAAAACGTCGGCTGGCACAGCGTCCGCCACCAGCACGATTTCTCGCACATCGAATTGGACCTGAAACCGGCGGCCGAGCGGTTTGAGGGGGGCTCGCAAAATATTGCCGGATTCGTGGCCCTCGGGGCCAGCATCAACCTGCTGCAATTGGCTGGCATCGAAGCAGTCGGGCAGCGGATCATCGAGTTGACCGATCTGGCATGCCAGCGGCTGGAAGAAATCTCTGCGGTGATTGTTAGCGACCGAACGCCGCGGAATAAGAGCGGCATCGTGTCGTTCGATCTGCCCAGCCGCGGTGGCGCCGCACCCGACCTGATGGAAATTCGCCGCAAGCTCATGGGCCAGCATGTACTGCTCAGTTGCCGAGGCGGCCACCTGCGAATCAGCCCCCATGCGTACAACACGCCGGAAGATATCGACCGACTAATTGAAGCGATCAGAAATTGCGGGTAGGCTGGGGGGCGGAAGGCTGTCGGCTGTCGGCTATCGGCTATCGGCTATCGGCTGTCAGCAAGAGAAAGTAACGAGTTACCGACCGCTCATAGCTCACTGCTCGAAACTCACCGCCCAAAACTGATAGCCGACAGCCGATAGCCGAAAGCCTCCCCCATGACCACCTCCGACTCCCGCATCGCCGTTTACACCGGATCGTTCGACCCGATCACGCTCGGGCATTTGAACGTCATCGAGCGGTGCAGCCGGCTGGTCGACAAGCTGATCGTGGGCATCGGCGTGAACATCGAGAAGCAGGTGTTGTTCACGCCTGACGAGCGGATAGCCCTGGTCCGCGAGACGACCGCCCGGCTGGGCAATGTCGAAGTGCGATCGTTCACCGGTCTGGCGGTGGCGTTCGTCCGGCAGTGCGGCGCCCGCGTGATGATCCGCGGCGTCCGCAGCCTCAGCGACATGGAGGCCGAGTTCACCATGACGCTAGCCAACCGCAAGCTCGATCCGAGCATCGAGACGGTGTTTCTGATGGCCGGCGAAGAATACTCGCACATCTCCAGCTCGCTGATCAAGCAGATCGCGGCACTGGCCGGCGATGACGAACTGCTGCGATTTGTGCCCCCGGTGGTCGCCCAAGCGATCCGGGCGAAGGTGCCGCCGATGGGGGAGGGGGTGTAGCGATCTTGGCCCATACTCTGGGAACTATTCCCACTATTCCATGACCACACTCGCGGCAGCAGGCGACTCCGTCGACACGATTGCCAAGTGGTTTTGCGTGGGATTCGTGGTCCTGATAGTGCTCGTTGCCCTTTACGCCGTCGTCGCTCTGGTGGTCACTCACATCCGATTGCCCAAGACCGTCGTGTACGACAAAGTGAAGTGGTATGGCGATATCCTGAATCGGGTAGGGGACCGCGCCTACGTGCCCGGCGGGTTGTTCTTGGCCTGGATGATCGAGTCCAACTTGCTTAACGAAGATTTTTGCGCGGACGCCGAAGTGGAACTCGAAATCGCTCAAATTAAGAATCGCACACTGACGGGCCCGGCCCTATACCAGCGATGGGACGGCGTGCTAACAGACGAGATGTTCGATGACGTCGGAAACTTGTTTGCTAAGGAATATGTGGGCGTTGTCTTGAGTGGATCATACCTGGGCGATTTGCAGCGGACTCTTTGCAGTCCTGCAAGCACAAGTGCAGATGACGTCTTTAGTCTAGCGGACACATGGGAGAATTACGAATTATTAAAACCGCTGCTCGACAGCCGATTTCAAGCTTGGAGCAAAACAATCGTCATGGGCGAAGACGCCTAACGGCGGACCAAGAAAGAACAACTGCCTGTCTCGAGCGAGTGTTGCTAAGACGTCGCGAAGATGTCGCTCACCCGACAGCGAAATCCTTTCACGACATCGCCGCCGTCCAGCTCGTCTGTGCTTGTCCGAACGACAACGTCCGTTGCCGAACGATATACCGTCACCGTTCGCAAGCGTCCGTCCACGATCCACACCATTTTCGCG
>JAIOQB010000256.1 GCA_021413585.1 Planctomycetia bacterium | reverse complement strand
TGTCGATTCTCGTCACCGGCGGGGCCGGGTTCATCGGCTCTCATTTTGTCGAGCTGCTGCTCGCTCAAACCGATGCGCCGCTGGTCTGCCTCGATAATTTCAACGACTACTACTCGCCCGCGATGAAGCGGCAAAACGTGGCCGGGTTTGCCACGTCGCCGCGGGTGACGATGGCCGAGGTGGACTTCTGCGACGCGGCGGCAGTCGACGTCCTGTTTGCCCGGCATCGGTTTGAATCGATCGTTCACCTGGGTGCCTATGCCGGCGTGCGGCCGAGCATCGAGCGGCCGCTGGTGTACCAGAAGGCCAACGTCGAAGGGACGCTGGTGATGCTGGAGGCGGCTCGGAAATATCCCGTGCGGCGGTTTCTGCTCGCTTCCAGCTCGACGGTGTACGGGAAAGGGGCGGTGGCGCCGTTCAACGAAGACGCGCCGCTGGGTGTGCCGCTGTCTCCCTACGGAGCAACCAAACGGGCGGCCGAGGTGCTGGGGCTGACGTATCACAGCCTGCACGGCGTGCCGGTGGTGTGCGTCCGGCCGTTCAGCGTTTATGGCCCTCGCCTGCGGCCCGATCTGGCGATGACAATCTTCTGCGAAGCGATCCTGGCCGGCCGCCCGCTGCCGCTGTTCGGCGACGGCTCCATTCGCCGCGACTTCACCCATGTCCGCGACCTGTGCAAAGGGCTGTTCGCCGCGCTGACGGTCGACGGCGTCGCCGGCGAATGCATCAACCTGGGGCACAACGAGCCGATTGCCATTCGCGAGTTAATCGTCCGGCTGGAACAGGCGATCGGCCGTCCGGCGAAAATCGACTACCAGCCGGAAAAGCCGGGCGAGATGCCGCTAACGCACGCGGATCTCACCAAGGCCCGCCGGCTGTTGGGCTATCAGCCTCAAGTGACGTTCGACGAGGGCGTGCCGGAATTCGTAGCGTGGTTTTTAGCGGAGCGTGGGCGACGTGATTATGTAGCGTAATTATGTAGTGTGATTAACTGCGATATTCACGGTCGCCCGTTAGTTGCAGAGCAGGAGAACGGCGGTTATTCTGAAGTCGAGAATCCCGCCCCCAAATCCCCCGCTCCCTCTCCCGCCGAGCCCTCCCATGCGCTACTGCTCTTTCGCGTTGGTCATCGCATTTACATTCTTCGCCGCGCACGATTTGCACGGCGCCGATCTGGTCGGTCAGAAGGTCACGGTCGAAGCCGGGCCGCACGATCGGGTCAACGCGCCGGTGCGGATTCACTTGAAGCTCGACGAGGCGTCGCGCCCGCAGGGCTTTCTGGAATTGCAAAGTCCTGACGGCACTTGGATTCCCGCTCAAATCGCGCCCGCCGCGCTGGAGGATATCCCACCCACCGCCGCAACCACTCCGGCCAAGGGCTCGAAGGATTACGACCTGATCTTTGTAGTTCCCAAGCTCAAGGCGAACGAAAAGGCCACCTACGAGATCATCAGCGAGGACGAGGCCTTCGATTCCCCGCGCTACAAGTGGCACGACACACCGGGCAAGTCCACCGAGCTGCGTTTGGGAAAGACGCCGATCCTCCGCTACATGTACGAGCCGCTCGACGACTCGACCAAGGACCGCCGGATGGAAACATTCAAGGTGTTTCATCACGTCTTCTCGCCCGACGGGAAGGAACTGCTGACCCACTGGGACATCAAGCAGATTTTCCCGCACCATCGGGGGCTCTTCTACGGCTTCAGAGCGGTCACGTACGACGGCAATCAGCACGTCGACATCTGGCACTGCCTGAAAGACACGCACCAGAAGCAGGAAAAGTTCGAGGCGATCGAAGCGGGCACGGTCCTCGGCCGCCACCGCTTGGAGATCGCCTGGAACGGCAACGGCAAGAAGACGTTCGCCACCGAGCATCGCGAAGTGACCGCCTATAACAAGCCCGGCGGAACGATGAACGACCTCGTGTCGCGGCTGGTGCCCACGCAAGGGACGGTGAAACTCGACGGCGACCCACCGC